>NZ_JBFAGV010000021.1:0-106700 GCF_040653855.1 Streptomyces sp. NPDC050856
CTCTTGTGTGCTACCCCTTTATCCCTGGGCCCGGGTGTGGGGCTTGTGGGCCCCCGGGGGGGGGGGGGTGGTGGGGGGGCCCGGGGGGGCCGGGGGGGGGGGGGGGGGCCCCCCCCCCGCGGCCTGGGGTCAATGCGTGGAGCGGGAGGGGCCGGTTACGGCTTGTACGCCTCGCTCACCTTGGGGACCCAGGCGCCCTTCTCGACCTGGTAGGCGGTCATCATGGTGTTGGTGGTGTCGCCGAACTCGTCGAAGGAGACCGGACCGGTGACGCCGTCGAACTTGACCTTGCTCATGGCCTCCAGGACCTTGGCGCGGGCGCCGTCCGGGAGCTTGCCGCCGTTGTCGGCCACGGCGATCTTGACGGCCTCGATGATCGACCAGGTGGCGTCGTAGGTGCCGCCGCCGTAGGCCTCGTAGTCGTCCTTGTAGCCGGCGGTCTTGTAGTCGGCGATGAACTTCTTGGCGGAGTCCAGCTGCTCGACGGGCTTGCCGACGGAGGTGGCGAGGTCGCCGGTGGCCTTCTTGTTGAGCTTGGGGAACTCGGCGCTGTAGATGCCGTCGCCGCCCATCAGCGGGATGTTGGTGCCGCTGTCCTTGAGCTGCTGGCTGAGCGGCGCTGCGGCCGGGTACTCGCCGCCGTAGTAGAGCGCCTTGGCGCCGGAGTTCTTGACCTTGGCGACGACGGCGTTGAAGTCGCGGTCGTCGGGGTTGATGTGGTCGTTTCCGACGATCTTGCCGCCGAGCTTGGTGAACGTGTCCTTGAAGGACGCGGCCAGGCCGGCGCCGTAGGTCTTCTGGTCGTCGATCAGGTAGACCTTGGTGACCTTGGCGGTGTTGAACAGGTACTTCGCCGCGAAGGCGCCCTGCACCTGGTCGGTCGTGGCGGTGCGGAAGTAGGTCTTGAACGGACGCTTCTTGTCGCCGGTCTTCCAGCCGTCGCCCTGGGTCAGCTCGGTGCCCGTGTTGGCGGGGGAGATCTGGACCAGCCCGGCGTCGTTGAGCGGCTTCTGCATCGACTGCGAGACGCTGGAGTTCAGCGGGCCGACGACGCCGAGGACGTCCTTGTTGCTGATGAACTTGCTGGCGTTCTGCTGTCCGACGGACGGCTGTGCCTGGTCATCGAGCGCTTCGACCTTGAATTCGATGCCGGGGACGGTGTTTTCCTTGTTGGCCGTCTTCGCCGCGAGGTCGGCGGAGTTCTTGATGCCGAGGCCGAGGGCGGACAGGTCACCGGTGAGGGGGGCGTCGACGCCGATGACGACGGTGGTCTTGCCGCCGCCGCCGCCACCGCCGCCGCCCTTGTCGTCGCGCGACCCGCAGGCGGTGAGGGACAGTGCTCCGGTGGTGAGCACTGCGGTGAGTATGAACAAGGAACGCTGTCGCACGAAGGGGTCCTTTCCCTGGCGCGGTCTCCTCGGGTCGAGGAGCCGTGTCGAGCGCCGGGCCGTACATGAGTGGTACAGGCCGTGCGGCTGACGCGCCCGGCGGCGCGGTGACTGGCCGTGACTCTAGGCGCAGGTACGGACGGTCGGGGAGCGCCAGCGACATGATGTGACTTTCTTGTTATGCCGGGGTCGAGTCGCCGCCGGTCGGTGGCGTGTGCACGGGTCCTGGACGCGGGGGCTGGTTTCCCGTAGAGCGAGAACGCCCAGTTCCGCTAAGGGGCTTGCGGTGATCTTGGTCCTGACGGCGGCTCCCCGGGGCATGGGGGCGTGATTGGTCGGGCCGCCGTCGGGCGGGTGCGCGGGGGTGGTGCGCGATGCCGTTGGGCGCCCTCCTGGCGATTACTCTCCGTGAGATTAGATGGTTGCCTGAGGCATTTTTTTCGATTGTCGCCGAGGGTGCCCGGGCGGGTCGCGGACACCCCTTCGGCCGGCCCGCGGGGGCGCGCCGGGGGTGGCGCGAGGCGCCGTGCGCGCACCGTCGTGCGCCCGGGTCGGCACGCCGCGGGTGGCGGTGAGGGGCACGCGGCGGCGTTCGGCCGGGTGGACCGCGCGGAGTCCGAGGGTGCCCGCCCCCGTGGTGGCGCCGGCCGGGGCGCGGACTCCCGCGCTGGTCGGCGCGTACCTGGTGTCCGTTCAGCGCGACACGGGGTCCGCTGGGCGAAGTGGCCCACGGCGTGCGGGGGTTGACCCGGTGCCCGGCGTGCCGGACGGCTGCGGGCGCGGCGCGGGAGGTGCGGTGCGGTGGCCCCGGCGCGCGGCGTGGAGCGGGAGCGCGGTGCGGCCGTCCGGGCGTCCCACGCCACCCCGCCGGGCCGGGAGCGGCATCGGCGCGGGACGGCGGTGGTCAACTGTGTGTGAGCGGCACGCTATGGGGCGGTCTGGTGCTACTGGTGTCCGAGCGGTGGAATGCGTGTGCTCTTTCTGCGTGACCGTCAGAACCCCGGCCCCTGGAGGCAGGCACGATGACGAGACTCACCCCTGTGCACACGTTCCGTGCATCCCGCGGGCTCCGCGTGATGGTTTCGGCCATCGCCGTGGCCGGTGCGCTGGTGGCAACGCCGGCCGCGCCGGCGGCGCCCGAGGCACGGGCGCCGGACGACCGGCCGGCGCTGCGGATCGTGGACGAGCGGACCCGGCCGGTCGTCTCCCGCGCGGACGCGGTCTTCCAGCAGGTGGACGTCGAGACCCCGACGGACAGTGACGGCGACGGTGAGCGGGACACCGTACGGATGCGGATCCTTCGGCCCAGGGAGACCGGCGCCGGGCTGAAGGTGGCCACGATCATCGAGGCCAGCCCTTACTGGGGCGGCGGCAACGACGTCCCCTTCCACCAGGTCGACATCGACGAGGACGGCCTGCCGGACGGGCGGCCGGGCAGCCGCCCGGCGGACGGGCCGGGCGGCGGGGGAGGGCTGCCGGGACTGTTCGCCGCCGCGCCCCCGCCGGCCACCGCCGCCGCGGGCTCCTCGGTCGTCTTCCCCGGCTACACCGACAACTACTTCCTGCCGCGTGGCTACGCGGTGGCCCAGGTCGACAGCGTGGGCACCGGCGCTTCGACGGGCTGCCCGGTGTCCGGCGGCCGCGCGGAGACCCTCGGCGCGAAGGCCGCCGTGGACTGGCTGAACGGCCGGGCCAGGGGCCGGGACACGGACGGCCGTCCGGTGGGCGCGGCCTGGTCCACCGGCGACGCGGCGATGATGGGCATCTCCTACAACGGGACGCTTCCCACCGCCGTGGCCGCCACCGGGGTGGAGGGCCTGAAGGCGATCGTGCCGATCTCCGGCATCTCCTCCTGGTACGACTACTACCGGGGCGGCGGGGCCGTGGTGGCACCCGGCGGCTACCAGGGGGAGGACACCGACATCCTCGCCAAGGCCGTCTACAGCCGGGCCGACCGGGAGATCTGCCGGCCGGCGCACGCCCGGCTCACCGCCGAGCAGGACCGCGTGAACGGCGACTACAGCCGCTTCTGGGACGAACGGGACTACGTGAAGGACGCGGCCAGGTTCAAGGCCGGCGTCTTCCTGGTGCAGGGCCTGAACGACTGGAACGTGCGGACCGGGCACGCCGGCCGGCTGTGGGAGGCGCTCAGGCGCCACGACGTCCCGCGCAGACTGTGGCTGCACCAGGCCGGGCACAGCAATCCGATGCCGCTGCGCATGGAGGAGTGGCTGTCCCGGCTTCACCAGTGGTTCGACTTCTGGCTGTACGGACTGGACAACGGCGCCCTCGACGGGCCGGCGGTGGAGGTGGAGCAGGCCGACTTCGGCTGGCGCCGGCAGGCGGACTGGCCCGCGCCCGGCACCCGGGACGTGCGCCTGCGGCTCGCCGCCGGTGGCCTGTCGCCGCTGCCCGGCCGGCCGGTGCGGCAGACGCTGACGGACGCGGGGCGCACCCTGCCCGCCGAGGAACTGGTCGTGCGGCCCGACGAACCGAACGGCAACCGGCTGGCGTACACCACCGGACCGCTGCCGGCGGACCTGCGGATCAACGGGGCGCCCCGGGTGTCGGTACGGGCCTCGCTGGCGGGCACCTCCCCGTACCTGACGGCGCTGCTGGTCGACCACGGGACGGACACCCGGGCGACCGCGGGCACCATCGCCGACACCTCCCAGCAGGTCTGTTACGGCGAGGGCGTACCGGGTGACACGGGCTGCGCCCACCGGACCCGGCACCGGACCGAGACCGCCGGGTTCAAAATCGTGACGAGGGGGTGGCTGGACGTCCGCAACCGTGCCTCGCTGTGGCGGCAGAGCCCGGTGGCCGAGGGCCGGGAGTACCGGTTCCAGTGGGCGATGCAGCCGCAGGACTACGTGTTCGAGAAGGGGCACCGGCTGGGGGTGGTACTGATCTCCACCGACCACGACCACACGCTGCGGCACCCGGCCGGGACGCGGGTGACGGTCCTGGCCGGGGCCGGCGCTGTCACGCTCCCGGTGGCACCGGCGGGCCGCTGAGGACCTTGCCGTCCTCGGCGGAGGCGTCGCGCAGCAGGCAGGTCAGGCGGGCGGTGCACACCCGCCTGTCCTGCTCGTCGGTGATGACGATCTCGTACGTCGCGGTGGAGCGTCCGCGGTGGACGGGGGTGGCCACCCCGGTCACCAGCCCGCTGCGGACACCGCGGTGGTGCGTGCAGTTCAGGTCCACGCCGACGGCGATCCTGGAGATGCCGCCGTGCAGCATCGAGCCGACCGAACCGAGCGTCTCGGCCAGCACGGCGGAGGCCCCGCCGTGCAGCAGCCCGTACGGCTGGGTGTTGCCCTCGACCGGCATGGTGCCGACGACCCGGTCCGCCGACGCCTCCACGATCTCCACGCCCATGCGGGTGCCGAGGTGCCCGGCGGAGAAGAGGGCGGGCAGGTCGACGCCGAGCGCGGCGTACTCGTCGATGACCTCTTGCGGGAACTTCACGTGTGGCTGCTCGCCCATGGGGGGTCGGCTCCGATCGTCGTCGTCCGGGTCGTGTCCGCGCCTGCGGCTGAGCAAACGCTCAGGCGGACGGTGATTGTTCCAGACGTACGATCACGGACTTGCTCGCGGGGGTGTTGCTGACATCGGCGGTGGCGTCCAGTGGCACCAGGACATTGGTCTCCGGGTAGTACGCGGCGGCGCAGCCGCGCGCGGTGGGGTAGTGGACGACCCGGAAACCGGGCGCCCGGCGCTCGGTGCCGTCCCGCCACTCGCTGACCAGGTCCGCGTACGCGCCGTCGGCCAGCCCCAGCTCCCGGGCGTCGTCGGGATGCACCAGCACGACGCGGCGGCCGCCCTTGATGCCCCGGTAACGGTCGTCCAGCCCGTAGATGGTGGTGTTGTACTGGTCGTGCGAGCGCAGCGTCTGCAGCAGCAGCCGGCCCTCGGGGACCTCGGGGTACTCCACCGGGGCGGCGGTGAAGTTGGCCTTGCCGGTGGCGGTGGGGAAACGCCGCTCGTCGCGCGGGGCGTGCGGCAGGGTGAAGCCGCCGGGCCGGGAGACCTTGGCGTTGAAGTCCTCGAAGCCGGGCACCACGCGCGCGATGCGGTCGCGGATGGTCGCGTAGTCCCTTGCGAACTCCTCCCAGGGCGTGGCCGAGGCCGTGCCCAGCACCGCCCGCGCCAGGCGTGCCACGATGGCCGGCTCGGACAGCAGGTGCGGGCTCGCGGGCGGCAGGTTGCCGCGCGAGGCGTGCACCAGGCCCATCGAGTCCTCGACCGTGACGAACTGCTTGCCGCTCGCCTGCACGTCCTTGTCGGTGCGGCCCAGCGTGGGCAGGATCAGCGCGCGGGCGCCGGTGACCGCGTGCGACCGGTTCAGCTTGGTCGACACGTGCACGGTGAGCCGGGCACGGCGCATCGCGGCCTCGGTGACCTCGGTGTCGGGCGTCGCGCCGACGAAGTTGCCGCCCATGGCGAAGAAGACCTTCGCCTTCCCGTCGCGCAGCGCCTGGATGGCGCGGACCACGTCCAGTCCGTGGTGGCGGGGCGAGGTGATGCCGAATTCCTTGTCCAGCGCGTCCAGGAACGCGTCGGAAGGGCGCTCGAAGATGCCCATGGTGCGGTCACCCTGCACATTGGAGTGCCCGCGCACCGGGCACACACCGGCGCCGGGACGGCCGATGGCGCCCCGCAGCAGCAGGAGGTTGACCACCTCGCGGATGGTCGCGACCGCGTGCTTGTGCTGGGTGAGCCCCATGGCCCAGCAGACGACGGTGCGCCGGGACTCCAGCACCATGGCCAGGGCC
Organism: Streptomyces sp. NPDC050856; assembly: GCF_040653855.1. Lineage (NCBI taxonomy): Bacteria > Bacillati > Actinomycetota > Actinomycetes > Kitasatosporales > Streptomycetaceae > Streptomyces > Streptomyces sp. NPDC050856. Next base: position 6,167 of record NZ_JBFAGV010000021.1, read on the forward strand.
CGCTCGATCTCCGACCGGGACAGGCCGGTGGCGGCGAGCGTCTCGGGCCAGTCGGCGGCCCGCGCGGCCCCGGCGAACTCCTCGTAGCCCTGGGTGTGCTCGCGTACGAAGTCCTCGTCCACGGCGCCGGGCGCGTCGAGCACCAGCTTGTTGAGCATCCGGAAGAGGGCCTGGTCGCCGCCGATGCGGATCTGGAGGAAGAGGTCGGTGAGCGTGGCGCCCTTGAGCACGCCCCGCGGGGTCTGCGGGTTCTTGAACCGTTCCAGGCCCGCCTCGGGCAGCGGGTTGACCGAGATGATCCTGGCGCCGCCGGCCTTGGCCTTCTCCAGGGCGGAGAGCATCCGCGGGTGGTTGGTGCCGGGGTTCTGCCCGGCCACGATGATCAGGTCGGCGCGGTGCAAATCCTCCAGGGAGACACTGCCCTTGCCGACGCCGATCGTCTCGGTCAGCGCGGAACCGGACGACTCGTGGCACATGTTGGAGCAGTCGGGCAGGTTGTTCGTGCCGAACTCGCGGGCGAAGAGCTGGAGCAGGAACGCGGCCTCGTTGCTGGTGCGGCCGGAGGTGTAGAAGACGGCCTCGTCCGGGGAGCCGAGCGCGGTCAGCTCCTCCGCGACGATCCCGAAGGCCCGCTCCCAGGTCACCGGCTCGTACCGGTCGGAGCCCTCCGCCAGATACATCGGGTGAGTGATCCGGCCCTGCTGCCCCAGCCAGTACCCGCTGCGGTCCGCCAGGTCGGCGACCGGGTGGGCGGCGAAGAAGCCGGGCGTCACCCGGCGCAGCGTCGCCTCCTCGGCGACGGCCTTCGCGCCGTTCTCGCAGAACTCCGCGACGTGCCGCTCGTCGCCCTCGGGCCAGGCGCAGCCGGGACAGTCGAAGCCGTCCTTCTGATTGACCTTGAGGAGCGTGCGCGCCGTGCGGCGCGCACCCATCTGCCGCTGCGCGACACGCAGGGTGTGCGCGACGGCGGGCAGGCCGGCGGCGGCGTGCTGAGGCGCCCGGACCTGCGGGGCGTCCTGGACCGGATCACCTGCGGGCGGTTTGCTGGCCATCGCGTCGCTCCCCTTCGGGCTCGCTCGTCGTGGTGGTGTCTCCGATCCTGTCACGCGCCACCGACAACGGCGCCTCCCCGTCCCGACGCGACCGGGGCGGGCCGGCCGGGCCGGGCCCCGCCCAGGTGGCCCCCAGCGGGCCGGGCCCCGCCCGGTCGGGATTGTCAGTGGTCCGTGGCAGGATCGTGTCCGTGGCTGAGACAGCATCGAAGAAGACCGAAGACAACCGTCCGCGCCTGCTCCTCATGGACGGGCACTCCCTGGCGTACCGGGCGTTCTTCGCGCTGCCCGCGGAGAACTTCACCACCGCGAGCGGCCAGACGACCAACGCGATCTACGGCTTCGCGTCGATGCTGGCGAACACGCTGCGTGATGAGGCGCCCACGCACTTCGCGGTGGCCTTCGACGTGTCCCGCAAGACCTGGCGCTCGCAGGACTTCCCCGAGTACAAGGCCAACCGCTCCAAGACCCCCGACGAGTTCAAGGGGCAGGTCGAGCTGATCGGCGAGCTGCTCGACACGATGAACGCGGAGCGGTTCGCGGTGGACGGCTTCGAGGCCGACGACATCATCGCCACACTCGCCACCCAGGCCGAGGAGGCGGGGTTCGACGTGCTGATCGTCACGGGCGACCGTGACTCCTTCCAGCTCGTCTCCGACCGGGTCACCGTGCTGTACCCCACCAAGGGCGTCTCCGAGCTGACCCGGTTCACCCCGGAGAAGGTCCAGGAGAAGTACGGGCTGACTCCCGCGCAGTACCCCGACTTCGCCGCCCTGCGCGGCGACCCGTCCGACAACCTCCCGGGCATTCCGGGCGTCGGCGAGAAGACCGCCACCAAGTGGATCAGCCAGTTCGGCTCCTTCGCCGAGCTGGTCGAGCGCGCCGACGAGGTCAAGGGCAAGGTCGGCCAGGCCCTGCGGGACCACCTGGAGTCGGTCAAGCTCAACCGCCACCTGACCGAGCTGGTCCGGGACGTGGAGCTGCCCAAGTCCGTCGCGGACCTGGAGCGCGCCCCGTACGACAGGACCGCCCTGAAGGGCTTCCTGGAGGTCCTGGAGATCCGCAACCCCAGCCTGCGGGAGCGGCTCCTCGCCGTCGACCCCGGCGCCGAGGAGGACGAGGCCCCGGCCCCCGACGCGGGTGTGGAGCTGGACGGCACCGTGCTCGGCGCCGGTGAGGTGGCCCCCTGGCTGGAGGAGCACGGCGGGCAGCCGCTCGGCGTGGCCACCGTCGCCACCTGGGCCCTGGGCGTCGGCAGCGTCAGCGAGGTCGCGCTGGCCGCCGCCGGGGGCCAGGCGGCCTGGTTCGACACCACACAGCTCGACGAGGCCGACGAGCGCGCCTTCGCCGGCTGGCTGGCCGACCCGGCCCGGCCCAAGGTCATGCACAGCGCCAAGGAGGCGCTGCGGGTCTTCCCCGAGCACGGCTGGACCCTCGCCGGCGTCACCATGGACACCGCGCTCGCCGCCTACCTGGTCAAGCCCGGCCGCCGGTCCTTCGCGCTGGACGCCCTCTCCGTCGAGTACCTCCACCGTGAGCTCGCCCCGGCCGCCGCCGACGGGCAGCTCGCGTTCGGCACCGACGAGCAGGCCGAGGCCGACGCCCTGATGGCACAGGCCCGCGCCGTCCTCGACCTGGGCACGGCCTTCGGCGAGAAGCTCGCGGAGGTCGGCGCCACCGAGCTGCTGCACGATGTGGAGCTCCCCACGTCCCTGCTGCTCGCCCGGATGGAGCGGCACGGCATCGCCGCCGACCGCCCCCACCTCGAAGCCATGGAGCAGCAGTTCGCGGGAGCCGTGCAGCAGGCGGTGAAGGAGGCGCACGCCTCGGTCGGCCACGAGTTCAACCTCGGCTCGCCCAAGCAGCTCCAGGAGGTCCTCTTCGGGGAGCTGAACCTCCCCAAGACCAAGAAGACCAAGACCGGTTACACCACCGACGCCGACGCGCTCGCCTGGCTGGCCGCCCAGACCGAGCACGAGCTGCCCGTGATCATGCTGCGCCACCGCGAGCAGGCCCGGCTGCGCTCCACGGTCGAGGGGCTGATCAAGACGATCGCCGCCGACGGCCGTATCCACACCACCTTCAGCCAGACGGTCGCCGCGACCGGCCGCCTGTCCTCCACCGACCCCAACCTGCAGAATGTGCCGGTGCGTACGGAGGAAGGCCGCGCCATCCGCCGGGGGTTCGTCGTGGGCGAGGGCTTCGACGCCCTGATGACGGCCGACTACAGCCAGATCGAGCTGCGCGTGATGGCCCACCTCTCCGAGGACGAGGGCCTGATCGAGGCCTTCGCCTCCGGCGAGGACCTGCACACCACCGTCGCCTCCCAGGTCTTCGGCGTCGCCAAGTCCGCCGTCGACGCGGAGATGCGCCGCAAGATCAAGGCCATGTCCTACGGCCTGGCCTACGGCCTGTCCGCCTTCGGCCTCTCCCAGCAGCTCAACATCGACGCGGGCGAGGCGCGAGCCCTGATGGACACCTACTTCGAGCGCTTCGGCGGGGTGCGCGACTACCTGCGCCGGGTCGTCGACGAGGCACGGGCCACCGGCTACACGGCGACGATGCTGGGCCGCCGCCGCTACCTCCCCGACCTCAACAGCGACAACCGCCAGCGCCGCGAGGCCGCCGAGCGGATGGCGCTGAACGCCCCGATCCAGGGCACCGCCGCCGACATCGTCAAGGTCGCCATGCTCAATGTCGACCGGGCGCTCACCTCGGCGGGCCTCAGCTCCCGGATGCTCCTCCAGGTCCACGACGAAATCGTGCTCGAACTGGTCCCGGGCGAACGGGACGAGGTGGAGCGGATCGTGCGCCACGAGATGTCCACGGCTGTCGACCTGCGCGCCCCGCTCGACGTCTCGGTCGGCGTGGGCCCCGACTGGGAGTCCGCCGCGCACTGATCCACTTCCGGGTCCGCCGCCGGTGCGCCGGACCGCGTGCCGGGGCTCGCCCCCGCCCGGCACCCAGGAGTCCCGGGCGGGGCCCCCGGCGCCGCCGGGGGACCCGGGCCCACCTCACGGCCTCCGCGCGGGCTCCCGCTCGGCGCCCGTGGCCTGCCTCCGCAGGGCCGCCGGCCGCAGGCGCACGACGGCGCCGTGGAGCAGCACGCCCGCCACCAGGCCCGCGCCGGCGCCGAAGCAGGCGGTGGGGATGATGTCCAACGGGGTCTCGATCCGGCCCCAGTACGCGTACCAGCGCAGGCACCGGTGCGCGGTCCCGGCGGCCACGCACCCGACGAGCAGCGCCACCGCCGTCCACCTGCCGCGCCGGTCCAAGTCCGGCAGGGCCGGCAGCTCCGGGGCCGCCGGGCCCGCGGGCACCCGGCGCAGCGCCCCGGCCAGGAACCACGCCAGCACCACCAGGGCGAGCGCCGACCCGCCGTACTGCGCGTACTGGTACACCGGGAACCCGGCCACCACCTCGCCCAGCACCGGCAGCATCCGAGTGCCCCACCGGTCCGCGTGCGTGAACAGGTCCCACACCACGTGCGTGGCCGAGCCGATCACCGCCGAGACGTAGAACCAGGCCGCCAGCGCGGGCACCCACCGTCCCCGCCACGGCTCGCCGCGCACCAGGGCGTGCACCCGTGTCCGCCACCGCCGGGGCACGAGGGCGACCAGCGGTTCACGCACCATCAGCCACAGCGCCACCAGCGCAGCGGTGACGGCCACGTCGACGGTGAGCACTCCCCACAGCCCGTGCGTGACGTCTCCGAAGCGCATCGCGCCCGGTAGGGCGGTGTCGGCGAAGTACGTCATGTCGGGCGCGAACGAACCCGCGACGAGCGCGGACGCCACGAGCGGGCCGCGTGCCGTGCCGGATCTGCGTATCCCCGGCAGCACCGCGGCGGCATGGCTGAGCGTGAACGGCATCCCTGGTCCCCCGTATCTCCGGCCCCCGGTCAACGACGTTCAGTATGCGACAACTTCGTACGCCGGAATTCGGACGACGTGTAGGTGACGAAAGCGTGAAAAGCGGTCAGGGGGCAGTGTGCCGGCGGCCGGAGTTGACGTAGGGTCGCCTGAGGTCTCGCGCTGGGGAGCGCGGACATCAAGCCGTTGATGGGGAGGGACCATACGTATGGCAGCGCACTTCGGCCGCCGACTGCGCAAGGGCGCCACCAGTACCGCGGTGGCCGCGGCGGCGGTGGCCGCGCTCTCCGCCTCGCAGGGCCCGGGCGTCGCGCCCGCGGCCGGCGACCAGCAGGCCGCCGACGCCACGCCGCCGCCGGCCGCCGACTCCGCCACCGGCAACTCCCCGTACTACACGGACCTGCCGCCGCTCACCACGCCGAACAAGCCGGACCCCGCCATAGCGCTGCCTGCGACGGGCACCGCGGAAGCGGGCATCCCGGCGACCGTGCTCGCCGCCTACAAGCAGGCCGAGACGCACCTCAAGGGCGCCGCCCCCGCGTGCAACCTGCCCTGGCAACTCCTCGCCGGCATCGGCAAGGTGGAGTCGGGGCAGGCGCGCGGCGGCCGGGTCGACGCCAACGGCACCACGTTCTCCCCGATCCTCGGGCCGGTCCTCAACGGCGTCGGGTTCGCCAACATCTCCGACACCGACGGCGGCGCGTACGACGGCGACAGGACGCACGACCGCGCGGTCGGCCCGATGCAGTTCATCCCCTCCACCTGGGCCACCTGGGGCGAGGACGGGAACGGGGACGGCCGCAAGGACCCCAACAACATCTACGACGCCGCGCAGGCCGCCGGGATGTACCTCTGCGCCAACAAGCGCGACCTGGCGGTCGGGGCCGACCTGGACAAGGCGATCCTGAGTTACAACCGCTCCCGGGAGTACCTGCGTACGGTGCTGTCCTGGTTCGAGTTCTACAAGAGCGGCACCCACCAGGTCCCCGACGGCACGGGCGTCCTGCCGAGCGACCGCAGCGACACGGGTACGGGTACGGGTACGGCTTCCCCGACCACCCCGCCGCCGTCCCCCTCGGCCACCGGGCCCACCCGGACGCCGACCCCGACCCCGACCCCGACGCCGACCCCGACCCCGACGCCGACCCCGACCCCGACGGTGAAGCCGAAGCCGAAGCCTTCGGTGAAGCCGACGCCACCAGCGTCCAAGCCGCCCAGGCCCGGCGCCACCAAGCCCACGCCGACCCCCACCGCGCCGCCCACCTCCACCCCCACGCCGTCCGACACCGTCACACGCCTGGTGGACGCGGGCACCGGCACGCTCACCGCGACGGCCGGCGCCCGGTTCGCGGAGCGGCCCGAGGTCGTGGCGCTCGGCGCGACGGGCAAGCCGGTCGCCAAGGTTCCCGTCAGGTTCCGGATCGTCGGTGACACCGACGCCCGCTTCCCGGACGCCGCCACCGAGGTCACCGTCCTCACCGGCGCCGACGGAACGGCGAGCGCGCCCACGATCCAGGCGGGCGAGCGCGTCGGCGAGTTCACCGTGCGGGCCACCTTCGAGCGCCGAGCGCTGCCCGGCGTGGACTACACCGCGACCGTCACCGCCCGCGCGGCCGACCTGCTCGTCCGCACGGACGGCAAGGCACTGACGGCCGCGCCCGGTACCGAGTTCGCCGACCGGGTCACGGCCAAGGCCACCTACCGGGGCGCGACCGCCCCCGGTGTGGCCGTCACCGCCACCCTGGCCGACGCGGCGGCCGCCACGGCCGACGGCGGCCCGTACTTCGCCAAGGACGCCCAGGGCAACCCGGTCCGTACGCTCACCGAGCTGACGACGGACGCCAACGGTGTGGTCGAGCTGCCGAAGATCGTCGCGGGCGACCGGACCGGCAACTTCCTGCTCCGCCTGACCACCACCGGCGGCGCGACCCTGACGGTCGTGCTCAAGGTCGGCTGACCGGCCGCCGGGTCCCCGCACCACCCCCGCCGAACCGGCGGGGGCGGTGCGGCGTTCCCGCCTCACGGACGCGCCGGCCACGGCGCCGCCCGCTCCGGGCCGAGGCCCCGGCGGCGGACAGGGCCGGCGTGCCCGGCCACGACCGCCCCGTGCCCGGCGGCGGGCAGCGCCGGCGTGCCCGGGCGTCAGCGGCGCGCGTTCGTCCGGCGGGTCGCCACCGCGGTCGCCGGATCCTCGGGCCAGGGGTGCTTCGGGTACCGGCCGCGCAGCTCCGCGCGTACCGAGCGGTAGCCGTCGCGCCAGAACGACGCCAGGTCCGCCGTGACGGCGGCGGGCCGGCCGGCGGGGGAGAGCAGGTGCACCAGGACCGGGACACCCGCCACCCGGGGTGTCCGGGACAGGCCGAACATCTCCTGGAGCTTCACGGCCAGGACCGGCCGCTCACCGGCGTAGTCGACCCGGATCCGTGACCCGCTCGGCACCTCGATCCGCTCCGGCGCCAGCTCCTCCAGCCGGGCCGCCTGCCCGCCGGCCCAGGGCAGCAGCCGCCGCAGCGCCTCCCCGGCGTCGATACGGCCCAGGTCGGCCCGGCGCCGGGCCCGCGAGAGCTCCGGCTCCAGCCACTCCCCGGCGCGCTCCAGCAGCGCGGCGTCCGCCACGTCCGGCCACGGCGCGCCCAGCTCCCGGTGCAGGAAGGCCAGCCGGTGCCGCAGCTCGGCCGCCTCCCGCGACCAGCGCAGCAGCCCCGGCCCCTCGCGCCGCAGCCCCTCCAGCAGGGCCCCGCGCACCAGCCGCGGATCGGCGCCGGCCAGCGGCCGTACGGTCAGCTCGACGGCACCCAGCCGCTCCACGGACCTGGCGACCACGTCGCCGTCCTCCCAGCGCACCTCGTCGCCCGCCACGAGCAGCCGGCCGGCCGCCTCCCGCGCGGTGTCCTCGTCGATCACCGCGGCGAGCCGCACCCGCGCGGAGGCGGTGTGGGCGGGCCGGTCGGCGACCGCGACGGCCAGCCAGGGCGCGGCCCGCAGCCGGGAGGCCTCGCCGAGCTGGGCGCCGGTGCCGGAGACCATCAGGAAGGCCCCCTCGCCCCGCGCCCGGGCGACCCGCTCGGGAAAGGCCAGCGAGGTGACGACCCCGACCGCCCCGTCGTCGCCCGGGGCTGATTCCTCCGCGCGCGCGCCCGCGCGCGAGGACCCCGCGCCCGGCCAGGCCCCCGGCGCGGGCGCCCCGACCGCCGAGGCCAGCTGGCCCGCCAGCCGCCGCGCCTCCTGGCGCCAGCGCGCGCCGTACGCGTCCGTGCCGCGCCGGGCGGCCCGCCAGGCGCCCGCCAGGTCGTCGCCGTACTCCCGGGGCGGCTCCTCGCTCAGCAGGGCCACCACCTCGGCCGCGCGCCGGGCACCCACCCGCGGGGCACCGTCCAGCAGCGCGCGGGCCAGCCGGGGGTGCAGGCCCAGGCGGGACATCCGCACCCCGCGGTCGGTGACCCGGCCCGACGTGTCCACCGCGCCGACGGCGGCCAGCACCGACCGCGCCACGCCCATCGCCCCGGCGGGCGGCGGGTCCAGGAGAGCCAGCCCCGACGCGTCCGGGTCACCCCAGGCCGCCACCTGCAACGCGAACGCGGCCAAGTCCGCCACCTGGATCTCGGGGGCCGGGAACCGGGGCAGCCGGACGTGCTCCGCCTCCGCCCAGCACCGGTAGACCACGCCCGGCGCCTCGCGCCCCGCCCGGCCCGCGCGCTGCCGGGCGGCCGCCCGGGACGCCCGCACCGTCGTCAGCGCGCTCAACCCCCGCGCGTGGTCCACGCGCGGCTCCCGCGCCAGGCCCGAGTCGACCACCACCCGCACCCCCGGCACCGTCAGGGACGACTCGGCCACCGAGGTCGCCAGGACCACCCGGCGGCCCCGGCCGGGGGAGAGCACCGCGTCCTGTACGGCCGCCGGCGCCCGCCCGTGCACCTGGAGCGCCTCGGCGCCCGCACCGGAGAGCTGCCCCGCCACCCGCGCGATCTCGCCGACCCCCGGCAGGAAGCACAGCACGTCGCCCGGGTGCTCGGCCAGCGCCCGCCGCACCACGGCGGCGACATGGCGCAGCAGCGCCGGGTCCACGAGCATCCCGTGCGGCGGGCGCACCGGCCCGGCCGGCGGCGCCCACACCACGTCCACCGGGTGCGTGACGCCCGCCGCCTCGACGACGGGGGCGCCGCCCAGCAACCGGGCCCACCCCTCGGCGTCGGTCGTCGCCGACGCGGCCACCAGCCGCAGGTCGGGCCGCAGGGTCTGCCGTACGTCCAGCAGGAACGCCGCGGCGGTGTCCGCGTCCAGGTGCCGCTCGTGGCACTCGTCCAGGATCACCACGTCCACCCCGGGCAGTTCCTGGTCGCGCTGGAGCCGCTGGAGCAGGACGCCGGTGGTCACCACCTCCACGGCCGTCCGGGGGGAGACGACCCGCTCGCCCCGCACCGTGAAACCGACCCGGCCGCCCACCTCCTCACCCAGCAGCCACGCCATCCGGCGGGCCGCCGCCCGCGCCGCGATCCGCCGCGGCTCGGCGACCACGACCCGCGCCCCCCGCTCGGCGAGCACCAGCGGGACGAGCGTCGTCTTGCCGGTGCCGGGCGGCGCGCACAGCACGGCCGTGCCGTGCTCGTCCAGCGCGCGCTCCAGGGCGGGCAGGGCGTCGCGTACGGGCAGGCCCAGCGCCTCGTCACGGATCACGCGCGCTCGCACACGAAGATCGCCGTCCCAGGGATCAGTCCGCCGCGCAGCGGTGACCAGCCGCCCCATTCCTGGGTGTTCCAGGCGGGCCACTCCGGTTCCACCAGGTCCACCAGGTGGAACCCGCCCGCGACGACGTCCCGGACCCGGTCGCCGATGGTGCGGTGGTGCTCGACGTACACCGCCCGGCCCTGGCCGTCCTGCTCCACATAAGGGGTGCGGTCGAAGTAGGAGGCGGCGACGGACAGGCCCTCGGGGCCGGGCTCGTCGGGGAAGGCCCAGCGGATCGGATGCGTCACCGAGAAGACCCACCTCCCGCCGGGCCGCAGCACCCTGCGCACCTCGCGGAACACCCCGGCCGGGACGGCCACGAACGGCACCGCCCCGTACGCCGAGCACGCCAGGTCGAAGGAGCCGTCCCGGAACGGCAGCGCCCCGGCGTCCGCCTCCACCAGGGGGACACCGCCCCCGATCCGCAGCGCGTGCTGGAGCTGGCGGTGCGAGAGGTCCAGGGCGACCGGCCGGGCCCCCTGGGCGGCCAGCCAGCGCGAGCACTGGGCGGCGCCCGCGCCGATCTCCAGCACGTCGAGCCCGGCCACCGGGCCGAGCAGTCCCGCCTCGGCCTCGTCCAGGCCCTCGGGACCCCAGACGAACCGGTCGTCGCCCAGGAAGGCGCCGTGCTCGGTCTGGTACTCGTCGGCGTTCCGGTCCCACCATGCGCGGTTGGCCCGGCTGCTCTCCGCGTCGTCGGCGTGCCGCCGGGTCGCTTCGGGCTCGTACTCTTGGATCATCCCGCCCACCGTTGTAGTTTGCGCTCGGTACACCACCGCGGCCGGCGTGACGATGTTCGAACTACGGCCGCGATGGCCTTGGGAAACATTAAATGTGCCGGGTATGTGGCGTTCTGCCCCAGGTGTGCGCCTTCGCGCATTGACCGTGTCCGGCCGTCCCCGTATGCTAAAGGTTGCGCTGCGGGCCTGCGCGCCTCAGACGGAGCAGGCCGCGCTCGCATCTGTTGTATGTCCCCTCGGTTGTCGAGGCGCCACCCCTGGCGGGGATCGGCGCTTCCTTGGCTGTCCGGCTTCTGCAGAGGCGATACGGGCTCTCGGCGTAGCAGTACCTACGACTTCAATGTCCGTACCGGAGCCCTTTCCCACATGACGAGCAGCACCGAGACCACCGCCACCACCCCGCAGGTTGCGGTCAACGACATCGGTAACGAGGAAGCCTTCCTCGCCGCGATCGACGAGACGATCAAGTACTTCAACGACGGCGACATCGTCGACGGCGTCATCGTGAAGGTCGACCGGGACGAGGTCCTGCTCGACATCGGTTACAAGACCGAAGGTGTCATCCCGAGCCGCGAGCTCTCGATCAAGCACGACGTCGACCCGAACGAGGTCGTCAAGGTCGGCGACGAGATCGAGGCCCTTGTTCTCCAGAAGGAGGACAAGGAAGGCCGCCTGATCCTCTCGAAGAAGCGTGCCCAGTACGAGCGGGCCTGGGGCACCATCGAGAAGATCAAGGAAGAGGACGGCATCGTCACCGGCACCGTCATCGAGGTCGTCAAGGGTGGTCTCATCCTCGACATCGGCCTCCGTGGCTTCCTGCCGGCGTCCCTCGTCGAGATGCGTCGTGTCCGCGACCTCCAGCCCTACGTGGGCAAGGAGCTCGAGGCCAAGATCATCGAGCTGGACAAGAACCGCAACAACGTGGTCCTGTCCCGCCGCGCCTGGCTCGAGCAGACCCAGTCCGAGGTTCGCCAGACGTTCCTCACCACCCTGCAGAAGGGTCAGGTCCGCTCCGGCGTCGTCTCCTCGATCGTCAACTTCGGTGCGTTCGTGGACCTGGGTGGCGTCGACGGCCTCGTGCACGTCTCGGAGCTGTCCTGGAAGCACATCGACCACCCCTCCGAGGTTGTCGAGGTCGGCCAGGAGGTCACCGTCGAGGTTCTCGACGTGGACATGGACCGCGAGCGTGTCTCCCTGTCGCTCAAGGCGACGCAGGAGGACCCGTGGCAGCAGTTCGCCCGGACCCACCAGATCGGGCAGGTCGTTCCCGGTAAGGTCACCAAGCTCGTTCCGTTCGGTGCGTTCGTGCGCGTCGACGAGGGCATCGAGGGCCTGGTCCACATCTCCGAGCTGGCCGAGCGCCACGTGGAGATCCCGGAGCAGGTCGTCCAGGTCAACGACGAGATCTTCGTCAAGGTCATCGACATCGACCTCGAGCGCCGCCGCATCAGCCTCTCGCTGAAGCAGGCCAACGAGTCCTTCGGTGCCGACCCGGCGTCGGTCGAGTTCGACCCGACCCTGTACGGCATGGCCGCGTCCTACGACGACCAGGGGAACTACATCTACCCCGAGGGCTTCGACCCGGAGACCAACGACTGGCTGCCGGGCTACGAGGCGCAGCGCGAGGCCTGGGAGACCCAGTACGCCGAGGCGCAGCAGCGCTTCGAGCAGCACCAGGCCCAGGTCATCAAGTCCCGCGAGGCCGACGAGGCCGCCGCTGCCGAGGGTGGCACCGCCGCTCCGGCCGGTGCCCCGGCGGGGGTCTCCGGCGGTTCGTACTCCTCGGAGTCGGACGACAACTCCGGCGCCCTGGCGTCGGACGAGGCGCTGGCCGCCCTTCGCGAGAAGCTGGCCGGCGGCCAGAGCTGAATTCCCGGCTCACCGCTGAGCAGTAGGTAGCGAGCATCGAGGCCCGTCCCCGCGAGGGGGCGGGCCTCGGTCGTGTCCGCCCACCGGCCGGCGGACCCGGTCGTCGTCGCCGGTGTCGTGGATCCGCGGGTTCCGGATGACGCCGCCCCGGCTGGACGTGCGGAAGGGGACGCCCTCCGGGTCGGGACCGCGCACGGTGACGGAGTTCGACGCCCACGCCGTTCGCCGCGTCCGTCACGATCCCCTTCCGGCCGCCGGTGACCGTGACGCCCCGACGGGCCAGCGGGAGGCGCCGTCGAGGCGGAGGCCGTAGCCGCCACCGGCCGTCAGGGCCACGCGGGGGAGCCGGCGGGAGTGATCCGGGCGGCCGCGGTACCCGGCGCGGCCGCCTTGCCGCTGCACGCGCGCCTTCCCTTCCGTTCCTCACGCGCGGGTGCGCCGGGCGGGGGCCCGCGGGCGACGAGCACACCGCCGCGTGACCGCGGCAACGAAGTGCCCATGCCAAGGTCTGGACCAATTCTGTAGGCGCGGGGCTCCCGCACATCCCGGACACCGGTACGGGAACGGGGAATTCGAGCACGGCGAGTGACGTTCTTCCCTACGGACATGAGGAGGAGCGGTAATCGTGCTTGATCCCCAGGATTTGTACGCGTGGGAGCCGAAGGGGCTGGCCGTCGTCGACATGGCGCTGGCCCAGGAGTCGGCGGGCCTGGTCATGCTCTACCACTTCGACGGATACATCGACGCGGGTGAGACCGGCGAGCAGATCGTCGACAACCTGCTGGAGACGCTGCCGCACCAGGTGGTGGCCCGCTTCGACCACGACAGGCTCGTGGACTACCGGGCCCGCCGCCCGCTGCTGTCCTTCCGGCGCGACCGCTGGGCCGGGTACGAGACGCCGGGCATCGAGGTCCGCCTCGTCCAGGACGCCACCGGGGCGCCCTTCCTGCTGCTGTCCGGGCCCGAACCGGACGTGGAGTGGGAGCGGTTCATCGCCGCGGTGCGGCAGGTCGTCGAGCGGCTCCAGGTGCGCCTCTCGGTCAACTTCCACGGCATCCCGATGGGCGTCCCGCACACCCGCCCCGTCGGCCTGACCCCGCACGGCAACCGCGCCGACCTGGTGCCCGGCCACCGCAGCGCGTTCGACGAGGCCCAAGTGCCGGGCAGTGCCGAGGCGCTGCTGGAGTACCGGCTCATGGAGGCCGGGCACGACGTCCTCGGTGTGGCCGCGCACGTACCGCACTACGTCGCCCGGTCCTCCTACCCGGACGCCGCGCTGACCGCGCTGGAGGCGATCACCGCCGCCACCGGCCTGGTCCTGCCGGGCATCGCGCACGCGCTGCGCACCGAGGCGCAGCGCACCCAGACCGAGATCGAGCGACAGATCGGCGAGGGCGACGAGGAACTGGTCGCGCTGGTACGGGGTCTTGAGCACCAGTACGACGCCATCGCCGGCGCCGAGACGCGGGGCAGCCTGGTCGCCGAACCGGTGGACCTGCCGTCCGCCGACGAGATCGGCCGCGAATTCGAACGCTTCCTGGCGGAGCGGGAGGGCGATGTCTGAGGCGCCTGGCGTAGGCTGCGGCTCATGCTGAAGGTGGGGCTGACCGGCGGAATCGGCGCCGGCAAGAGCGAGGTGTCACGACTGCTCGCCGGGTACGGGGCGGTGCTCATCGACGCCGACCGGATCGCCCGCGAGGTCGTGGAGCCCGGAACGCCCGGGCTGGCGGCCGTGGTGGCGGCGTTCGGACCGGAGATCCTCACACCCGGGGGGACCCTGGACCGCCCGCGACTGGGCTCGATCGTCTTCTCCGACGCCGAGCGCCTGGCCACGCTGAACTCCATCGTCCACCCGCTGGTCGGCGCGCGGTCGGCGGAGCTGGAAGCGGCGGCGGCACCGGACGCGGTGGTGGTCCACGACGTACCGCTGCTCACCGAGAACGGCCTGGCGCCGCTCTACGACGTGGTCGTGGTCGTCGACGCGTCCGCCGACACGCAGCTGGAGCGGCTCGTCCGGCTCCGCGGAATGACCGAGTCCGAGGCACGGGCGAGGATGGCGGCCCAGGCCACCAGGGAGCAGCGGCGAGCCGTGGCGGACCTGGTCATCGACAACGACGGGCCGCTGGGGGCGCTGGAACCACAGGTGCGTGCGGTCTGGGCCGACCTGACCGAGCGGGCCGCCCGCGCCGCCTGACGGCCCCCGCCGCGCCGTGGCGCCACCGCACCACGGAGGACCCCGCCCGCGCCGCGGCTCCCCCCCCCGGCTTCCCGGGGTTCCCCGGCGGCCCGCTCCCGGCGCCCGCCCGAGCCGCCGGCCGCCCGCGCGTCCGCCCGTGTCACCGGGGGAGTGGCGCGCCGCGCCCGCCGGGCCGGCCGGCGGGCGGAATAGCCCCGTCCCTGTCGATGTTGAACCCTCGCAGCGAGGGGAAGGATGACACCGTGCCCGAGAGCAACCCGGAGACCCACGTCATCGACTTCCGCGCGGCCGAGCAGCTTCTCGCCGCCCGGGACCCGCGCGGGGCCGTCAAGCTGCTCGACTCGGTGATCGCGGCCCACCCCGAGAACACCGCCGCCCGCCTGCTGCGCGCCCGCGCGTTCTTCGCGGCGGCCCAATTGCGCCCGGCCGAGCTGGAGTTCGAGCTGGTGCTGGAGCGCGAGCCGGACAACGCCTTCGCCCACTTCGCCCTGGGCCGCACCTTCCAGCGCTCCGGCCGCCCGGACCGGGCCAGGCGCCACTTCCGCCTGGCCGCGGCGCTCGACCCCAAGCCCGAGTACATCGAGGCGGCCCGCTTCGACGCGGACCAGTGAGCTGGCCGCCTCAGCGACCGAGCCCGCCGCTTCCCCCGTGGGGACCCCGGCCCCGGTCCGGTTCGTACGGGGGGACGTCGCGGCCCGGCTGGTAGTGCGGCCCCTGGCGCATGTGCCGCACGATCAGGGCCAGGTCCACCGTCACCGCGAGGAACAGCAGGCCGCAGGCCGCCGCCCAGCCGGGGCGCCCGGCCAGGACGAAGACGGCGGTCCCGGCCGCGGCCCAGATCAGACCCCACAGGGCCAGCCAGAACCGGATCCGCAGGGGACTGCGCGCGGTGCTCGGTTCACTGCCAGTACGCATGGTGATCGCCTTCCCGTACCGCGGGTACCCCGCGCGGGGGCCGCGACGCCGGTGACCGGCCGCCCGCCCGGCACCCGTCCGGCGCCCGGCAGCCGGCGCGTCCGCGCGAGGTGCCGGGCCCCCGCCCGCGTCGCCGGGACGCACGGCGGGCGGGGTTCACGCCGGCGGCCGGCACACGGCACCGTGGTGCCCGGCACCCGAGGGCACCGGCGTCCCGAAGGCGGGAACGCCGCGGGCGCCGCGGCCGAAGGGAGCCGGAACAGAGGGAACCGGTGCGCGCGACGAGGTACGGCACGGTACGGGGCCGCCGCTCGGCCGACGGGATCGCGTCCTTCCTGGGCATCCCCTACGCGGCTTCGCCCTTCGCCCCGCCGGCCCCGCCGCGCGCGTGGAGCTGGACGACCCGGCGTACGCCCCGGTGGCCGGCGAGGACCCGCCGCAGGCCGTGGCGGACGCGATGCACGGGGCCTGGGTGGCGTTCGCGGCCACCGGTGATCCCGGCTGGGCCGCCTACGGGCCGGAGCGCCGCGCGACCATGGTCTTCGGCGGCGGCCGGCCGGGTGTGGCGGAGGACCTCAGGGCGGCGGAGCGGGAGCTGTGGGAGGGCGTGCGGTAACGGGGACCGGGCCGCGCGCGGGCGGTACGCGGGCCGACTGTCAGACCCCACCCGTAAGGTCGTAGGTCCAGTCGTCACCGGTGCGACGACGACACGACCAGCGTGAGGGGAGGTGACCGGCCGTGCCGCACGAACTGCCGCCGCTGCCGCCGCACACCTGTGCCGCGGTGTTCCTGCCGGCCGGCCTGCCCCGCGAGGGCCGGGTCGCCTTCTGGTCCCCCGACGGCCACCCGCTGCCGACCGGGCCGGGCGGCGGTACGCCCGGCGACGGGCCGGGCGCCCCGTCCGGTGGCGGTTCCGGCGAAACCCCGCCCGGGGCGCGTACGCGGGGCCCCGCCACCGGGGCGCGATCCGGCCCGGTGGCCGGCCCGGCAGACGCCCCCGCGGGCGGTCCGGCACTCGGCCCCGCGGCCGGCCCGGGGAACGGTCCGGCACTCGGCCCCTCGGGCGGCCCGGCGCCGCGCCCGGCGGCGGAGCCCGGCACCATCACCGTCGTCCGCCGGCACGGCTCCGGCGTCCGCAGCAGGACCGTCCCCGCACTGCTGCTGCCGGTCGCCGACGCCCTCCCCGCGCTCGTCGCGGCCCGGCACGCGCCCGGCGCGCACCCGGCCGCCGCCTGTTGGGGCGCCGCCGCCCTGCACGCGCTGCACCTGGCCGCGCGCGGCCGGCTGCTGCCCGGACTGACCACCGACGACCTCGACGCCTGGCGGGCGGGCCCGCTGGACGCCGACGACATCGCCCACCTGCGCGCGATCGCCGCCGCCATGCCCTACGAGGCGCACGCCGTACCCGTCCCCGGACTGCGCCCGCTCCAGCTCCCCGAACCCGAGGCCCTGGTGCGGGCGTTCCTCGACGCGGTCGCCGACACCCTGCCGCGCACCCCCGCCGCGCCGTACGCGGCCGGCGCCCCGTTCGCCGCCCGCGGCCCGCAGCACCTGCCCCGCGCGCGTGCCTGGGCCGCCGAGGCCGCGGCGGGCATGGACGCCGGCGTCCGGGTGTCCCTGCGCCTGGACCTCTCCGGGTACGAGCTGTTCGACACCGCGCGGGAGGACGGCGGCGAACGACCGGCCGCCGCCGCGCTGGTCCAGGTGCACAGCCTGGCCGACCCGACCCTGGTCATCGACGCGGCCGACCTCTGGGCGGGCGACGGCGCCGACCGCTTCGGGCCGCGCGCCCGGATCGACGCGGTGCTGGCACTGCGCCGCGCGGCCCGCGTGTGGCCACCGCTCAGCCGGCTGCTGGAGCGGCCCGTGCCCGACACCCTCCCGCTCACCGAGGACGAGCTGTACGAGCTGTTGGGCCCCGCCGCCGCCGGGCTGGACGCGGCGGGCGTCAGCGTGCACTGGCCCAGGGAACTCGCCCGGTCGCTCGGCGCCACCGCCGTCGTACGGCCCGCGCCCGGCTCGGCCACCGACGGCACCGCCTTCTTCGACGGCGCCGAGCTGCTGAGGTTCGACTGGCAGCTCGCCCTCGACGGCGACCCGCTCACCGAGCGCGAGATGGACGCCCTCGCCGAGGCCCACCGCCCGATCGTGCGGCTGCGCGACCAGTGGGTGGTCGTCGATCCCGCGCTCGTCCGCAAGGCGCGCAAGCGGGAACTGGGCCTGCTGGAGCCGGTCGACGCGCTGGCCGTGGCGCTGAGCGGCACCGCCGAGGTGGACGGGGAGACGGTCGAGGCCGTGCCGGTCGGGGCGCTCGCCGTGCTCCGCGACCGGCTCGTCGCCGGGCCCGGTGACGTCCCCCCGCCGCCCGGCCTGAACGCCACCCTGCGCGACTACCAGCTGCGGGGCCTGGCCTGGCTGGACCTGATGACCTCCCTCGGCCTCGGCGGCTGCCTCGCCGACGACATGGGCCTGGGCAAGACGGTCACCCTCATCGCCCTGCACCTGCGCCGGGCCCGCCCGGCCCCCACCCTCGTGGTCTGCCCCGCCTCGCTGCTGGGCAACTGGCAGCGGGAGATCGGCCGGTTCGCCCCCGGTGTGCCGGTGCGCCGCTTCCACGGCAGCGACCGCACCCTGGACGGCCTGGCCGGCGGCTTCGTCCTCACCACCTACGGCACGATGCGCACCAGCGCCGGGACACTGGCCGCCCAGGAGTGGGGGATGGTCGTCGCCGACGAGGCACAGCACGTCAAGAACCCCTTCTCCGCCACCGCCAAGGCACTGCGCGCCATCCCCTCGCCGGCCAGGGTCGCCCTGACCGGCACCCCCGTCGAGAACAACCTCTCGGAGCTGTGGGCCCTGCTCGACTGGACCACCCCCGGGCTCCTCGGCCCGCTCAAGGCCTTCCGCGCCCGTCACGCGCGAGCCGTCGAGAACAGCGAACAGATCGAGAACGACGAGGCGGTGGAGCGGCTGGCCCGGCTGGTCCGCCCCTTCCTGCTGCGCCGCAGGAAGTCCGACCCGGGCATCGTGCCCGAACTGCCGCCCAAGACGGAGTCCGACCACCCCGTCCCGCTCACCCGCGAACAGGCCTCCCTCTACGAGGCGGTGGTCCGCGAGACGATGGCCCTGATCGAGGGCGCCGAGGGCATCGCCCGCCGCGGCCTGGTGATGAAGCTGCTGACCTCGCTCAAGCAGATCTGCAACCACCCGGCTCAGTACCTGAAGGAGGAGCCGAAGCGGCTGGCCGGCCGTTCCGGGAAGCTGGCCCTCCTCGACGAACTGCTCGACACGATCATGTCCGAGGGTGGTTCGGTCCTGGTCTTCACCCAGTACGTGTCCATGGCGCGGCTGCTCACCGCACACCTGACCGCCCGCGCGGTGCCGTCCCAGCTCCTGCACGGCGGCACACCGGTGGCGGAGCGCGAACGGATGGTGGACCGCTTCCAGTCCGGTGAGGTCCCGGTGTTCGTGCTGTCCCTGAAGGCCGCGGGCACCGGCCTGAACCTCACCCGGGCCGGCCACGTCGTGCACTACGACCGCTGGTGGAACCCGGCCGTGGAGGAACAGGCCACCGACCGGGCGTACCGCATCGGCCAGACCCAGCCGGTCCAGGTTCACCGGCTGATCGCCGAGGGCACGGTGGAGGACCGGATCGCCGAGATGCTGCTCGCCAAGCGCGCCCTGGCCGACGCGGTCCTCGGCTCCGGCGAGACGGCCCTGACCGAGCTCACCGACCGCGAACTGGCCGACCTGGTGTCGCTGAGGAGGCCGTCATGAGCCCCTACCGCCGTCCCGGCAGACCGGGTGCGCACCCCGCGCCCGGCTCCCGCCGCGTCCCCCTCCACGACGACCACCGGCGCACCTTCCCGCAGCTCGCCCCCGCCACGGGCGAGGACGGCAGGTTCGCCGCCACCTGGTGGGGGAACGCCTGGGTGGAAGCCCTGGAGGACATGGCCCTGGACCCGGCCCGCCTGGCCCGGGGGCGCGCCTACGCGGGCCGGGGGCTGGTCGACGCGATCACCGTGACCCCCGGCCGGGTCACGGCGTACGTCCACGGCAGCCGCCCCCGCCCGTACCGCACCGAGATCCGCCTGCGCGTCCTCGCCGACGACGACTGGGAGCGCTTCCTGGACGCCGCGGCCGCCCGCCCCGACCACATCGCCGCCCTCCTCGACAAGGACGTCCCGCAGGCCCTGGCGGGCGTGGCCGCTCTGCTGCCCAGCCCCGGTGACCTCGTCCCGGACTGCTCCTGCCCCGACGACGGCTATCCCTGCAAGCACGTCGCGGCCCTCTGCTACCAGGCCGCCCGCCTGCTCGACGAGGACCCGTTCGTGCTGTTCCTGATGCGCGGCCGGGGCGAACAGGAGATCCTCGCGGCGCTCAGCCACCGCAACGCGGCCCGGTCGGCCGCCGAGACCACCGCGGCGCCCCCGCCCATGCCCACCGTGCCGGCCCGCGACGTGGTCCCCGCCGAGCCCGCCAGCCGGCGGCCACCCCAGGCCTCCCCGCCCCCTTCCGCCCGCGCCCTCGCGGCACCCGCCCCCGCCGCACCCGCCGCGCAGGCACAGGTTCCGCAGGCACAGGCTCCGGAGACGGCCCCCTCGGCACCCGCCTCGTCGGCACCCGCCCCGAGGGCACCCGTCCTCCCCGTCCTCCCCGCCCTGCCGCCTCCGCAGGCCGCCCCGGCCCACCCCGGGCGGCCTCCCGCCTATCCCGAGGACCCGGACGCACCCGATCCCCTCGCCCTGGAGCTGCTCGCCACGGAGGCGGCGGCCCGGGCCCACGCCTTTCTCACCACCGGGCACGACCCGGTCGCCGCCCTCACCCCCTGGCAGGACGCCGTCCGGCTGGCCGCCGCCCACCCGGGCTCGGGCCTGACCGCCTCCACCCGCGCGCTGTACCGTGACCTGGCCGCCGCGCTCGACCGCACTCCCGCCGACCTCGCCCGCGCGGTCGCCGCCTGGCGCCAGGGCGGCCTCGCGGGCCTCGCCGTGCTCGAAGAGCCCTGGGACCCGCCTGCCGGCCCCTTCGACCGGGCCCGCCCGGCCCTGACCGCCGCCGACTTCCCGCACTTCCGCCCTTGGCGCAACCGCCTGTCCACGCCCGCCCTCCAGCTCCGCTACGGCCGCGACGGCCTGTGGTACGGCTACGAGTCGGACCCCGGCCGGGAGGACTGGTGGCCGAGGGGCACCCCCGACGCGGACCCGGTCGGCGCACTCGCCGACCTGTTGGGGCGCTGATGGGTAGGCTGCCGTACGTACCGTTCCGGCAGCGGCTGAGGGGGCCTGGTGGAAGCCGAGTTGGTGGCACTGGCGACGGCGGGGGCCGGCTGCGCGCCGGCGTGGACCGCCGAGGCCGGACCGACCGCGGCGGACGAACGTCAGTGACCGGTCCCTATGTCGACGTGGTGACGGCTCCGCCCCGTCACCACGACCATCCGGCCGCCCGTGGTGGCCGTCGGACCTGACAGGGCGTACAGCGCGGACGCGTACGCCGCCGGGTCGCACGGATCGGGAAAGCCGTCGGCCCCGGGCCGCGCGGTGAGCTCCCGGACGAGCCCCTCCCGGGTGCGGGTCAGACAGCGTCCCACCCCGGTCACGGCGACCGCCATGGCCGCGTACGGGTGTTCCGCCAGCGCCTCGGCGGCCCAGGCCCGCGGATGGAGTGGCCGGTACGTGACCACCAGGTCGGCTGCCGGGAGCCGACCGGTATCGCATGTGTCCACCGGTACTACGGTGTGCGCGTCGTCGGCCTGCCGTTCCTCCGGCTCGGCGGCGGTGGAGGCGTACCGCGCGACGGTCACCTCGGGAGGGCCGCCGTCCTCGCCACCGCGGGCCGAAGTCAGTACCCTCAGCGGCACCTCGATCGCCTGCCCGGTGTCCTCGGGGACGGGCAAGCGTTCCAGCAGCGCGGGCCGGGCGGGTTCCGGCAGTCGCAGGAGACGGTGGAAGAGCGCGCGCAGCCGCCGCGCCGACTCACCGGGACACGAGGTGACCTGGGCGGTGACGGGCGCGTACCGCTCAGGGCGGTGTCCCTCCATGACGGACTCCAACTGGTGCCGCAGTGGATCGTGCGGCAGCAGCCGGGGAGCGCTCCGCCCCAGTTCGGCGACCGGCGACTTCGGGTCGAGGTCCGGCTCCGGGAACGCCCCCAGGAGCACGGGCACCCCGAGCGCCGCCGCGTAGAACGTGACGGATCCGTGGTCGCCGATCAGGCAGTCGGCGGCCACGACGGCCTGCCTCCAGGGTCCGAGCGGATCGATGAGCGTCAGCCCGGCGCCCTGTGCGTACCGCAACCACCTGCGGACCTGCCCGGGCCCGTGGCCGTACCAGATGTTCGGGTGCAGCACGGCGCACAGGCGGTACTCGTCGACGGGCAGGGCGGCCAACCGGTCGATCAGCCGGCCCAGTTCCACCCGCCCGAACAGGGAGCGCGGCCCCCAGGTCGAGTTGAGCACCACCAGCCGTTGCCCGTCCGCCACCCCGAAGCCCCGCCGCAGCGCGGGACGTGCCGCGCGGGACGCCAGCATCCGGTCGAAGCAGGGATCACCCGCGAGCACGGCGGTACCGGCGGCTTCGGGACACGAGCGCCGCAGTCGTTCGAGCTGCTCGGGATGGGAGAGGACGGTCGCGGAGGCGAGAGGCGCACCGTCATGGAGCAACCACTGCGGGTCGATTCCGAAGACCGGTGCGACCGGGGTGGCGTTCTCCGGCGTCGCCAGCCTCTTGTTGTAGCCGACGCCGTGCGACAGCACGACCAGCTTCCCCCGCAGCGCGTGCAACTCGCCTCCGTAGCTGGCGCTGACCACGAGATCGACCGCCGTCTCCTTCGCCTGCGCCCACGGCAGCACTGGCAGCCCCGCCCCGGCCAGCAGCTCGGGCACCCCGGCCAGGAACGGCGAGGAACCCGTGCAGGTGGCCAGACACTGCACGCCCCACTCACCGTCGAACAGCGGCAGCACATCCAGCAACCGGGTCGCGGAGGTCACGTTGTGCACGACGAACAGCACCGTGCGCACCTCCCCGCGCGTCACCCACCGCTCCGCGTCCGCCCCCACCGGCACCCGCAGCCACTCCTCGCCCACGGCCACCCCCTCGCCGCGCCACGATACTTCCCTCACCCCCCGCGACCGGGTGCGCGGGCATGCTGGTCCGGGGAAGGGAGCCCGATGCCCGGAGCACGCGAAGCGAAGGCCGCGGACCTCGTCATCGACGGGTGCGCTCTGCTGCTGCACGGTACGGACGGGGAGGTCCGGTTCGAGGAGGACGGCGGGATCGTCGTACGGGACGGAGTGATCGCGCAGGTCACCTCGGCGGGCGCCGCCCGGGGCGTAGCGGCCGCCGAGCGGATCGACGGGCGCGGGCAGGTGGCCATGCCCGGGCTCATCAACTGCCACACGCACTCGCCCATGGTGGCCCTGCGGGGCATCGCGGAGGACGTGCCCGTGGAGGAGTGGTTCAACGACTGGATCTGGCCGATCGAGAGCAACCTCACCGACCGGGTCGTCGAGCTGGGGGCACGGCTCGCCTGCGCGGAGATGATCCGGGGCGGTGTCATCACGTTCGCCGACCACTATGTCGCGATGGACCGGGTGGCCGCCGCCGTGCTGGACACCGGTCTGCGCGCCGACCTGGGCTGGACGTACTTCTCCTCCCAAGGAGCCGAGGGGCGGCAGCGGTCGCTGGAGTTCGCCCTGGAGTGGCGGGGGGCCGGCCGGCGGGCGGATCACGACATCGCTGGCGCCCCACGCCCCGTACACCGTCACCGACGAGGACCTGGCGGCGACCGCGGCGCTGGCACACGAGCACGGCCTGTCCGTCCACCTGCACGCCGCCGAGAACCGGGCGCAGACCGGGAGCAGCCTCGCCCGGCACGGACGCACACCGATCGAGGTGCTGCACCGGGCCGGGCTGCTGGACGTCGACGTGCTCATCGCGCACGGCACCGGGATCACCGCCCGGGACCTGCCGCTGCTGGAGCGGGCGGCCGGGCGGACGGCAGTGGCCACGGCGCCCAAGGGCTACATGAAGTTCGGCTGGGAGACGACTCCGGTGCGGGCCCTGACACGGATCGGGGTGCCCGTGGGACTCGCCACCGACGGTGCCGCGTCGAACAACACCCTCGACGTGTGGGAGAGCATGACCCTCACCGCACTGGTGCAGAAGTCGGCGGAACACGACCCGCGTTGGCTGACCGCCCGGCAGGCCCTCGGCCACGCGACGACGCAGAGCGCCGCGGCGGTCGGGCTGGGCGGGCGGGTGGGGACGCTCGCGCCCGGGCGGCGTGCCGATCTGATCCTGGTCGACCTGACCGGGCCGCACGTCCAGCCGGTGCACGATCCGGCGACGGCACTCGTGTTCAGCGCGCGGTCCGCCGATGTCCGGACCACGGTCGTCGACGGGCGCGTCCTCATGCGGGACCGCCGGCTGCTGACGGTCGACGTGGCCGGGACGGTCGCCCGACTGGCGGCGGAGCTGCCCGCGTTGACCGGGCGGCGGACGGGCGGGAGGGCGCGGGCCTACGAAGCGGAGGGATGAGGGTGGGGCGCGGCACCACTCGATGGAGTGAATGGCGCACGCCTCATAACCCTGAGTGGTTGTCAGGCGTTGATTCGGGTGCGGGCGGGTGCCCGTGAAAGTCTCCGGAAGGCAGGAAGCCATGAGGCATACTCGCCGAAATGGTCTGGCCACACTGATGGCCACGGGTGGCGCGTTCGCACTGGCGGCGGGTTATGCGCATGCGGACGCCGACGCGGCCGGTGTCGCGGCCAACTCGCCGGGAGTCGTCTCCGGCAACGTCGTGCAGCTGCCGGTGGCCGTCCCGGTCAACATCTGCGGCAACACCGTCAACGTCGTCGGGCTGCTCAACCCCGCGGCCGGCAACCGCTGTGAGAACAGGGGCGGCCAGGACGCCGAGAAGGGCGGCGGCCACGGCGGGAACCACAAGGACGAGCACGCCACGCCGCACGGCGGTGGCGCGAGCGGCAAGAACTCCGGCGGCGCGTCCGCCGACGCCGCCGCGGTGGGTTCGCCGGGAGTGATCGCCGGCAATGGTCTGCAACTGCCCGTCGACCTGCCGGTGAACGTCTCCGGCAACTCGGTGAACCTGGTCGGTGTGCTCAACCCGGCCTTCGGCAACACCTCCGTCAACGGCGGTGGCGACGAGCCGGCCGTGAAGCCCCCGAAGGAGAACGAGCCGGTCGCCCCGCCGAAGCCGGACCGGCCCCGGCCCTCGGCCCCCCCGGCCCCGGCCCCTGCTCCGGCTCCGGCTCCGGTTCCCGCTCCCGAGGCGGCAGTCCCGGCCCCCGAGCCGCAGGCCGGCTCGACGTCGCTGGCCCGGACCGGAGCGGACGACCTGCTCGGTGTCGGACTGCCCGCGGCGGCGGGCCTGATGCTCGCCGGCGGGCTGCTCCACCGCCGCTTCCGCCGGGTCCCCGCTCCCGCTGCCGAGGGCGCCCCCGCCGGGA
Organism: Streptomyces sp. NPDC050856; assembly: GCF_040653855.1. Lineage (NCBI taxonomy): Bacteria > Bacillati > Actinomycetota > Actinomycetes > Kitasatosporales > Streptomycetaceae > Streptomyces > Streptomyces sp. NPDC050856. The sequence goes on from NZ_JBFAGV010000021.1 coordinate 31,003, forward strand.
GCTGACCCGTCGCGCCCGCGGGCCCGAGGGTTCGCGGGCCGTGAGACGTCCGGGGGCCCCAGGACCGGAACGCCCCGACGGCAGCGAAGAACCCGACGGCGCCGGCACGTCCGGGCTCGCGCACCCTGGCGGCACGGGGACGCGCTCCCACGCGAGCAGGGCAGTCCGGACGGTGCGTCGACAGCCCGCCAGGCGTCGGGCGCCCCGACGGCGCCGGAAAGCCCCCCGGGGCCCGCGAGCCCCGGACGTTCCCCGGCGGCCCCGGCGTACCGGCGGGGGCAGAGGCGCGCCGGTACGCCGTCGCCAGGCTTCCAGGACCGCCTCGACGGCCGGTCCCACCCGGGCGCGAGCCTGGCGGCGGAGGACTCCGCGCGTCAGCGGCGCGTCGTACTCGGTGTCGACATGGCGTACCGATGCCCGCACCGCCGCCGTGACCACGCCCTCGTCCAGGGCCCGCCCCGCCGCCGTGCGGCCCACCCGGCCACTGCCGCGCCCCGCGGCGGGTGCCCCGGCCCGGCGCCGCCCCCGGGGCACCCCGGGAACAGACGCAGGATCCCGGCGGCCAGTTCGGCGGTGAAGCGGGCGGCCTCGGCCGCCCGTCGCACCGCGTCCCAGGCCCGCCGCCGGGCCCCGGGCCCCGGCGTCGGCCAGACAGGCCGCCTCGGCCCGGGCCAGGGCAGCCCCTTCCGCGAGGATGCCCTGGCGTTCGCATCTCGTACGGCGCCTGTTGTGCCGTACCACCACCGCCCAGCGCCCGCTGGCCTCCCGGGCCCGGCGGGTGAGCGCCGCGTCGCCGCGCGGCAGGGGGACCAGGCGGCCCGGGCCGGCGCAGCCCGGGCGGAGCGGGGCGTGGCACTCCAGGGCCAGCCGGCCAGCGGCCCACCGCGGCCGCGCGCAGTGGCCGCGTGGCTTCAGCGGCTCGATCACCACGAGCGGACCGGCCGGCACGTCAGTGCCCGCGGGGTGCCGCCGCCCCGGCGGACCAGCCGGGCAGTGGGCGGATCGTCGGTATCGGTGCCGTCTCCATGCCTCGGTCACTCCTGTGGGGACGGCGGGTCGGCCCGCGCTGCGACGCGTGGCGCACGCCGCTGCCCACTGTCTTCCCCGCGACGGCCGTGCGGAACACCGCCCGCGCCCGGCCGGTGGACGCCGGGCACGCGGTCACGGCCCGGCGGCCCCGTGACGCCGCAGCGCGGCCGCCAGCCGGTCGCGGGCGGCCGTCTGCGCGGCGATCCGGGCGTCCAGGACCGCGAGCCGCTGGCGAGCGATCTCCAGGCCGCGCGCCGAGGGAGGGGCGGCGGCCACATCACCGTCCAGGCAGGCGCGGAAGGCCGAGACGTCCTCCAACGTCAGCCCGGCGTCCAGCAGATGGCGGATGTTGCGTACGCGGACGACGGCGTCCTCGCCGTACACCCGGTAGCCGTTGTCCGCGCGGGCCGGGGCGAGCAGGCCCTGCTCCTCGTAGTGACGCAGGGCGCGAGCCGTCGTGCCCGTCACCCGGGCGAGTTCCCCGATGCGCACAGCTGTACCTCCCGGCACAGTCGTACCACGCGTGCGACGAGCATCCGTCATGCGACCACGGCGCCCCCGTCCACCGGCAGTACGGTTCCGGTCACGAAGGACGCCTCGGGCGAGGCGAGTTGCACGATCGCCCACGCGACTTCCTCCGGGCGGCCGATCCGGCCCAGCGGGGTGTGTGCCCGCTGCCACGCGCGGAGCCCGGCCAGCCGCTCGGGGGAGAGCCCGGAGTGTTCGCCCATCGGGGTCTCGACGGCGCCCGGCGCCACCGCCACCACGCGGATCCCGCGCGGGGCGAGCTCCACGGCCCAGCTCCGGGTGAGCAGTTCCAGCGCGGTCTTCGTGGCCGCGTAGACGGCGTTGCCCGGCCAGGCGCGCAGACCGACCGAGGTGGTGACGTTCACGACCACTCCACCGGCCGCCTCCAGCGCGGGCAGCGCGGCCTGGGTGAGCAGGACGGGAGCCATCAGGTTCGTCGCCAGTTGTGGTTCCATCGTCGCGCGGGTGAAGGTGCCCAGCCGGCCGTCACCGACGACGGCCGCGTTGTTGACGAGTACGTCGATCCGCCCGTGGGCGTCGAGCGCGGCCCGTACGATCTCGTCCGCGGCGCCGTCCGCGGTGATGTCGGCGCTCAGCGGCCGGATGCGGCCGGGGTCCCGGTGACCGCGCGCGGTCTCGGCGAGCGGCTCCGGGCGGCGGCCCACGGCCAGGACGCGCGCGCCCCGCTCGGCGAAGGCCCTGGCGGTGGCGCGCCCGATCCCGGTGCCGGCGCCGGTGACGACGACGACCCGGTCGCCGTGGGAAGTGGTGCCCTTCACATGATCCGGGCGGGGCGTGGGATTCATGCGGTTCGTACCGCTCATACGGCTCATACGGCGGATCCTCGGACCCTGCCGTCAGCGGCAAGGTCAACTCGGGCAGCATGGAGAGGTGCGACTCGAACCGATCACCTGGGAACGGCTGGCCGACGCCCTCGCCGAGCACATCGACGGCCTGACCCCCGGCGACGGCGGCCCATGGCTGAAGGTGGCCGTCGACGGTCCGCCCGCCGCCCGGCCCGGCGAGCCGGCGGAGTGGGTGGCGGAGGCGCTGCGGCTGCGCGGGCGGGCGGTGATCGGTGTCGGGACCGGGGGATTCCTGCGGCCGGCGTCGCTGCGGTACGAGTACGGCAAGGAGGACCCCGACACGTACTACAGCGGCTGGTTCGACACCGGCGCCCTGTGGCGGGAGGTCTTCGGACCGCTGGAGCCGGGCGGCAGCGGGCTGGTCCTGCCGGACCTGTGGGACCCGGTCGGCGACCGGGCGACGCGCACCCCCTGCACCCGGCTCCCGCCCGGCGGGGTGCTGGTGCTGCACGGGCCGTTCCTGCTGGGGCAGTGGTTCCCGTTCGACCTCACCGTGCACCTGCGGCTGTCCCGGGGCGCCCTGGCCCGGCGCACCGACGAGTCCTGGGCCTGGACGCTGCCCGCCTTCGAGCGGTACGTGGACGAGGTCGCCCCCGAGGACGCCGCCGACGTGGTCGTGCGCGCCGACGACCCACGGCACCCGGCGTGGAGCGGGCTGCCGTAGGCGCGCCGCTACACCGGCCGGCCACCCACCAGGGTCACCGCCCGCGCCCCCGCGTCGCAGCCCGCCGCGGCCGCCTGGGCCGGACCGGCGCCGGACAGCCGGGCGGCCAGGAAGGCGCCCGTGAAGGCGTCGCCCGCACCCGTGGAGTCCACCGCCCGTACCGCGGGGGCCGGCACCCGGGCGACCACCCGGCCCGCCGCGGCGACCAGCGCGCCCCGGGCGCCGAGGGTCACCGCGACCAGCGGGAAGCGGCGGCTCAGCTCGGCCGCCGCCTCCGCCGGTCCCGTCCGGCCGGTCAGCAGGGCGGCTTCCCCGGCGTTCGGCAGCAGCACCTCAACGCCCCGGGCCGCCGTCAGGAAGCGGTCGACCCCCAGCTCGGCCAGGAACCCCGCCGACGCCGGGTCCACACTCACCGGGATGCCGCGCTCCAGTGCGGCCGCCAGCGCCAGTGACACGGTCTCCCCGCTGGTCGCGGCGTAGAAGAGGTAACCGGACAGGTGCAGATGACCCACGCCGTCGAGCAGTCCGGGCGACCAGTCGGCCGGAGCGAGCCGCAGCGCCGCGCCGCTGTCGGTGAGGAACGTGCGCTCGGCGTCCGCGCCGACCAGCGCCACGACCGTCGCGGTCGGCGCCTCCGGGTCCCGCACCAGCAGCGGCCGCACACCGGCGCGCCGCAGCGACTCCTCGTGCCAGGACGCCCGGTCGCGGCCGACCCGCGCCAGGATCCGTACCTCGTTCCCGCGCGAACGCGCCGCCCAGCACGCCACGTTGGCGCCGGCGCCGCCCGGCAGCGTACGGATCCGCGCCGCGGTGTCGGTCGCCGGGGCGAGCGGCGGACGGTACCGGGCCACCACGTCGGTGACCACGTCCCCGATCACCAGCAGGGCACTCACCGCGCCGCCGGGGACCCGGCCGTTCCCGTACCGGCCCTTCCCGTACCGCCCCTTCCCGTACCGGCGCCCGCGGTCCCGGGCGCACCGGCCGTTCGCGCTGCCGCTGCCGCTGCCGCTGCCGCTGCCGCTGCCGCCGCGACCCGCGCCGCGAGCCGCACGTTGCCGCGCACCGCGGCCAGGTTGGCCTCCAGGGACGCCCCGCCGGTGTGCCGCATCAGGTACTCCAGGAGGAACGGCGTCACGGCCTGCCCGCCGATCCCCCGCTCCCGGCTCTCGTCCAGTGCCCGGGCGAGCACCCGGTCGTGCAGCGCCGGGTCCAGCTGCTCGGCCTCCGGCACCGGGTTGGCGACGATCAGTGCCGCCGCCGGACCGCCCAGCGCGTCCCGCGCCCGTATCACCGCCGCCACCTCCTCGGGAGTCCGGACCGTCCAGTCGACCCGCTCGCCCGACGACGTCAGGTAGAAGCCGGGGAAGTACTCCGTCCCGTACCCCAGCACGCCGACGCCCAGCGTCTCCAGCCGCTGGAGGGTCGCCGGTACGTCGAGGACGGACTTCACGCCCGCGCACACCACGGTGATCCTGGTACGCGCCAGCAGCCGCAGGTCCGCCGACTCGTCCTGGGTCCGGCACCATCCCCGGTGTACCCCGCCCAGTCCGCCGGTCGCGAAGACCGCGATGCCCGCCCGCTCCGCGAGGAAGGCGGTCGCGGACACCGTCGTCGCCCCGGTCGCCCCGGTCGCCAGCGCGGGAGCCAGGTCGCGGTGGCCCAGCTTCCGCACCGCCGGGTCGCCGGCGATCCGGTCCAACTGCGCCTCGCCCAGCCCCACGTGGGCCGTTCCGTCGAGTACGGCGATCGTGGCCGGAACCGCGCCGGCCGACCGTACGAGCCCTTCGAGCTCCTCCGCCACGGCACGGTTGCGCGGACGCGGCAGGCCGTGCGCGATGATCGTCGATTCGAGGGCGACGACGGGGCGGTGGACGGCCAGCGCCTCCCGTACCTCTTCGGACAGCACCACTGTGGTCTCCGGCATGTTCCCATCCCTGGCGCGGCGGACCGCCCCGCAAACCTCGCCCGAAGTCACCGCTCATGACCGCCCGACCGGGCCCCCGCCCCGCAGCGACCGCCGTACCGCGAGCGCGGCCAGCGGGAGCAGCAGCACCGCCGCCGCCAGGTTGAGCCAGCCGTAGCCCGCCCGCGCGACGATCAGGCCGGCCGCCACTCCGCCGATCCCCGCCGCGGTGTTCATCGTCAGATCGGACAGACCTTGCACGGCGGCTCGCGCGGCCTGCGGCACGGCGTCCGTCAGCAGCGCCGACCCCGAGACCAGCCCCGCCGACCAGCCGAGGCCGAGCAGGACCAGCCCGGCGGCGCTGCGGGCGTGACTGGTACCCGCGGTGCCCGCCAGCAGCGCCGCGCAGGCCAGCAGCGCCACCGCGAGGCCGATCACGGACAGCCGGCCGAGCCGGTCCGACAGCCAGCCCATCACGGGTGACAGGGCGTACATCCCGGCGATGTGGCCGCTGATGACCAGGCCTATCAGCTCGATGTCCGCCCCGTGGTGGCTGAGGGCCACCGGCGCCATCGACATGATCGAGACCATCGCGGTGTGCGAGAGGGTGACCGTGACCAGCGCCAGCCGGGCCCGCGGCGACTTGCGTACCGCGCGGACGCCCGACCTCAGCGAACGGCCCGCCGGCTCCAGGTCCTCCCCGCCGCCGGTCGCCAGCGCCCGCGCCGTCAGGAGCGGGTCCGGCCGCAGCAGCACCGCGACCAGCGCCGCCGACAGCAGGAACACCCCGGCGGCCCACAGGAACGGTCCTGCCGTCGGCGGGATGCCGAGCCCCGACACGCTCCGACCGGCGGGCGCCGATATGTTCGGGCCCACCACCGCGCCCACGGTCGTCGCCCACACCACCGTGGAGATGGCCCGGCCACGCCGCTCCGGCTCCGCCAGGTCCGCGGCGGCGAACCGGGCCTGGAGGTTCGCCGACGAACCGGCACCGAACCCGGCCATCCCGGCCAGCAGGAGCCAGAAGCTCCCGATGGCCGCCGCGACCACCACCACGGCCGCGCCGACCGCCCCCACGGCGTAGCCGAGCACGAGCCCCGGCCGCCGCCCCCGCGCGGCCATCAACGCGGCCAGCGGCACCGACAGCAGCGCCGTACCGGCCACGGTCGCGGTCGGAGCGAGTCCGGACATCGCCTCGCTGCCGCTGACCTGGTGCGCCAGCACGGTGGCGAGCGCGAGCCCGGTCGCCACCCCCAGACCGCCCAGGATCTGGCCGACGACGAGCACGGCGGTGGTGCGCCGCCGCAGAGCGGCCAGCTCCCCGGCCGCCGGCGGGCCGGACGGTGCCACCGCCCCGGGGGCGGGGACATCGGGCAGGCGATGGTCAGCGGTCACTGGGGCACTGTGCCACCCCGTACCGGCGCGGGCCAGGGGAGCGCCGGGGGCGGACGGAGCACCGGCCGCACCGGCCGGACCGGTGTCAGAACAGCGGCTGCGGCAGCACCCCCTCCAGCGCCAGCAGCCGGCGCTTCGTCTCCAGCCCGCCGCCGAACCCGCCGATCCGGCCGTCGCGCTCCACCACCCGGTGGCAGGGCACGACGACCGGCAGCGGATTGGCGCCCATCGCCGCGCCCACCGCCTGAGCCGCCCCCGGCTGCCCCACCCGGGCGGCCAGCTCCCCGTAGCCCACGACCGCCCCGTACGGCACACCCGACGCCAGCTCGCGCAGCACCTGCCGGTTGAAGCCGGTCGTCAGCGACCAGTCCAACGGCAGCCCGAACTCCCGCAGCCCGCCCGTGAAATAGGCGTCGAGCCTGCGTATCGGCTCGGCCAGACGGCCCGACGCCGACTCGACCAGCCGCACCGGACCGAGCCGGGAGGCGAGTCGCCGCAGCGCCCCGGCCCGGACCGTCCCGTCCGCGTGGAAGACCACGCTGACCAGCCCCTCGCCGGTCGCCGCGAGCAGCAAAGGGCCGATGTCGCTGCCGACGAGGGCCCACTCCACCAACTGCGCGTCGCTGTCCATGCCGACCACCGTACGGGCGGCCACTGACAGCGCGCCGGTGGAGGCGGCCGCGGACGCCCCGGCGTCAGCGGCGCCCCGGCGTTGGCGGAGGCCCCGGCGGTGCGGACGGTCCGGGGTGCGGGCGGAGGGCGGTGGATGTGGCGGAGGGCGGCCGGGACGTGGCCACGGCGTGAAGGAAATCGCCGGGATCCGCACCCACCCCGTCCGCCTGTCGACAAATCGCCACGCAAAGTGTGTTCGGTGCCCGATGGTCATAGCGGCGCGCCCCTACCAGCCGGTACACATGGCACCACCGACGGAACGACCGCCACGGAGCGGTGGCGTACGGGGCCCGGGCCGCTCACCCGGCCGACGGGACGGCGCGGCGGCCGAGCGGCGGGCCGCGGCGGTGTCACAGGGCCGAGGGCGTGCGCGCCGGCGGAGCGCACACGGGACGAGGGGGCAGGGGCATGCGGGGCACGGTCGACGGATTCAGCCACGGCCTCGTCACACCCGTGGCGGCCTACCTCGTGGCCTGCCTCGGCGCAGCCCTGGGGCTGCGCTGCGTCACCCGGTCGCTGCGCGGCCGGGGTGCCGCCAGGCCCGCCTGGTCGGCCCTGGGCGCACTGGCCATCGGCACGGGCGTCTGGACCATGCACTTCATCGCGATGACGGGTTTCCGCGTGGCGGAGACCCCCGTCGGCCACGACCGGTCGGTCACCTTCGCCAGCCTCGCCGTCGCGATCGTCATGACCGGCGTCGGCACCCTCGTCGTCGGCCACCGGGGTGCCACCGCGATGTCCCTGGTCACCGGGGGCACCATCACCGGGCTCGGCATCGCCACCATGCACTACCTCGGTATGGCCGGAGTGCGCCTGGAGGGCCGGCTCGAGTACCACACGCTCACCGTCGCGCTCTCCGTCGTCGTCGCGGTCGTCGCGGCCACCTCGGCCCTCTGGGCGGCGGTCTCCGCCCGCGGAGTCCTGCCCGGCCTCGCTGCCTGCCTCGTCATGGGCGTCGCGGTCGCCGGGATGCACTACACGGGCATGGCCGCCGTCAGCGTGCACCTGCACGGCGCGGCCGGCCCGGCGGGGGACGCCGGCCCGGACGGCTCCCTCCTGGTGCCCATGCTGGTCGGCCCGGCGGTGTTCCTGGTGGTGGCGGCCCTGCTGATGGCGGCCGGCCCGCTGCCGGCGACGGACGGCCGGCAGCGGCGGCGGCCCGAGCGCCGTGGCGTCCGCCGGCCATGGGCGCCGGCCCGGCGGGGCGGCGCCCACCGGGAGCCGGCCGGCCGGCCGCCGGTCCGGCCACCGCGCGGCCGGGAGCGCTCGCGGGACCGCTGACCGGCCGGGAGAGCGCCGGTCGCGCACCGGCCGGGGCGGGCCCCGCCCCGGTCCCGCGCCCCCTTTCCGTTCCGGTCGGGCACCGCTCGGCGCCCCGAGTGTCAGTGCCGGGTCGTACGGTGGTTCCATGCGGCCCGTTACGAAGATCGAACGTTCGGTGGCGCCCTTCGAGGTCGTCAGCCCCTACCAGCCCAGCGGTGATCAGCCGGCGGCCATCGCCGCACTGGAGCGGCGGATCCGCGCCGGTGAGAAGGACGTCGTCCTGCTCGGGGCGACCGGCACCGGCAAGTCGGCGACCACGGCGTGGATGATCGAGAAGCTCCAGCGCCCGACCCTGGTCATGGCGCCGAACAAGACGCTGGCCGCCCAGCTGGCCAACGAGTTCCGGGAGCTCCTGCCGAACAACGCCGTCGAGTACTTCGTCTCGTACTACGACTACTACCAGCCCGAGGCGTACGTCCCGCAGTCGGACACCTACATCGAGAAGGACTCCTCGATCAACGAGGAGGTCGAGCGGCTGCGCCACTCCGCCACGAACTCGCTGCTGACCCGCCGCGACGTCGTCGTGGTCGCCTCGGTCTCCTGCATCTACGGTCTGGGCACGCCCCAGGAGTACGTCGACCGGATGGTCCCGCTCAAGGTCGGCGAGGAGATGGACCGGGATTTGCTGCTGCGCCGGTTCGTCGACATCCAGTACACCCGCAACGACCTGGCCTTCACCCGCGGCACCTTCCGGGTCCGGGGCGACACCATCGAGATCTTCCCGGTGTACGAGGAGCTGGCGGTCCGCATCGAGATGTTCGGCGACGAGATCGAGGCGCTGTCCACGCTGCACCCGATCACCGGCGAGGTCATCAGCGACGACCGGGAGCTCCACGTGTTCCCCGCCAGCCACTACGTGGCCGGCCCGGAGCGTATGGAGAGGGCGGTCAACGGCATCGAGCGGGAGCTGGAGCAGCGCCTTGCCGAGCTGGAGAAGCAGGGCAAGCTGCTGGAGGCCCAGCGGCTGCGGATGCGGACCACCTACGACATCGAGATGATGCGCCAGATCGGCTCCTGCTCCGGTATCGAGAACTACTCGATGCACTTCGACGACCGGGAGCCCGGCTCCCCGCCCAACACCCTCCTCGACTACTTCCCCGAGGACTTCCTGCTGGTCATCGACGAGTCGCACGTCACCGTGCCGCAGATCGGCGCGATGTACGAGGGTGACGCCTCCCGCAAGCGGACCCTGGTCGACCACGGCTTCCGGCTGCCGTCGGCGCTGGACAACCGGCCGCTGAAGTGGGAGGAGTTCCAGGAGCGGATCGGCCAGACGGTGTACCTGTCGGCGACGCCGGGCCAGTACGAGCTGTCCCGCTCCGACGGTTTCGTCGAGCAGATCATCCGCCCCACCGGCCTGGTCGACCCCGAGGTCGTCGTCAAGCCCACCGAGGGCCAGATCGACGATCTCGTGCACGAGATCAGGGTGCGCACCGAGCGGGACGAGCGCGTCCTGGTCACCACCCTCACCAAGAAGATGGCCGAGGACCTCACGGATTATTTCCTCGAGCTGGGCATCCAGGTCCGCTACCTGCACAGCGACGTCGACACCCTGCGCCGGATCGAGCTGCTGCGCGAACTGCGCTCCGGCGACTACGACGTGCTGGTCGGCATCAACCTGCTCCGTGAGGGCCTGGACCTGCCCGAGGTGTCCCTGGTGGCGATCCTGGACGCCGACAAGCAGGGCTTCCTGCGCTCCGGCACCTCGCTGATCCAGACCATCGGCCGCGCGGCGCGCAATGTCTCCGGCCAGGTCCACATGTACGCCGACACGATCACCCCGGCCATGGCGCAGGCCATCGACGAGACCAACCGGCGCCGTGAGAAGCAGGTCGCGTACAACACGGCGAACGGCATCGACCCGCAGCCGCTCCGCAAGAAGATCAACGACATCGTGGCCACCATCGCCCGCGAGGAGATCGACACCGAGCAGCTGCTGGGCACCAACTACCGGCAGGCCAAGGACGGGAAGGGGGCCAAGGCGCCCGTGCCCTCGCTCGGCGGCGCCGCCAAGGCCGCCGGCAAGGCCAAGGCCGGGGCCAGGAGCGGCCCGGCGGCGTCCAAGGGGGCACTGGTCAGCGACCGCCCCGCGGCGGAACTGGCCGGCATCATCGAGGAGATGACCCAGCGGATGCGGGCCGCCGCCGCCGAGCTGCAGTTCGAGGTGGCCGCGCGGCTGCGTGACGAGGTGGGGGAGCTGAAGAAGGAGCTGCGGCAGATGAAGGAGGCGGGCATCGCCTGACCGGCGTCACGGCAGCCGGTGTCGTCCCGGCAGCCGGTGTGTTGCAACACCGACACAAAAGCGGACCGGGCCTGCTGCCGCCTCCATGGCCCTGCGTAGGGTGCTGGCAGCCGCACGCACAGACGGCGCGGCGCACGCGACGAGAAGGGACGACGGGGTGGACGTATCCAAGGGCAGCGCGCCCGGGGGCCCTGGCATCAACCTGACCAAGGGTCAGGCCATCAGCCTGGAGAAGAAGGGCGGCGGCACGCTGACCGCGGTGCGGATGGGCCTGGGCTGGCAGGCCGCGCCCCGCCGCGGCCTGTTCGGCTCGCGCACCCGTGAGATCGACCTCGACGCCTCGGCAGTGCTGTTCGCCGACAAGCAGCCGGTGGACGTGGTCTTCTTCCGGCACCTGGTCAGTGACGACGGATCGGTGCGCCACACCGGCGACAACCTGGTCGGTGGCGTGGGGCGGGGCGGCGACGACGAGGCGATCCTCGTGGACCTGGAGCGGGTCCCGGTCCACATCGACCAGATCGTCTTCACGGTGAACTCCTTCACCGGGCAGACGTTCCAGGAGGTGCAGAACGCCTTCTGCCGCATCGTCGACGAGACCAACGGCCAGGAGCTCGCCCGCTACACCCTGGACGGTGGCGGCCAGTACACCGCGCAGATCATGGCGAAGGTGCACCGCGCCGGTGCCGGCTGGCGGATGACGGCCCTGGGCAACCCGGCCAACGGCCGGACGTTCCAGGACCTCATGCCGTCGATCCTGCCGCACCTGTAGGCGACGGCACCGTACGCAGGCAGTCACCCGCAGCTCCCGGAGGCGGCAGGCCACCGGGAGCTGTCCCACTGGCGCCCGGGCCGCCGGGCCGCCGGTGACACCCGGGCACGGCAGTCCGTACGAGCGCCGGAGCACTGCCGGCACCACTGCCGGCACCGAAGCACTTCCGCCACCGAGGCACCGGAAGCACCGAGGGGACACACGCGTCATGACGGTCGAGCTGGCCCGGGGGCAGAACCACCCGCTGCCCCTCACCCGACTCGATATCCGGGTGTCCGCCGGTACGCCGGTGGTGGCCGGTGCCACCCTCGGCGACGAGGACGGCAGGGTGCGCGGTGCCGAGTGGGTCGCCCACCCCGGCTCACCCGTCCTGCCCGGCCTCGAGGTCCCGCGGCAGGCGGCCGCCGGGCACCGGCTCGCCGTGGACCTGGCCGCCCTGCCCGGGACGGCGTCCCGGGTGACGGTGCTGCTCGCCCTGCCGCTCACCGCCGGCGGCCCGGCCCGCTTCGGCGCCCTCGCCGCCCCGGTCGTCTCGATCACCGGCCTCGACGGCACCCGCGTCGCCGGTTACACCGTCACCGGGCTGGACACCGAGTCCGCCGTCGTCGCCCTGGAGCTGTACCGCCGCCAGGGTGCCTGGAAGGTGCGGGCGGTCGGCCAGGGGTACGCGGGCGGGCTCGCCGAGCTGCTGGCCGACCAGGGCCTCGACCGTGCCGCCGACCTGGCGGACGCCATCCAGGAGGCGGCCCGGGACGGGATGGACGATTGCGTCACCGTGCCCCCGCCCCGGGCCGGCCGGAGCGACCGGGCGCGCCCCGCCTTCCCGGACCAGGCTCCGGCGCCCCACCGGTCCGGGCCCGGCGCGGACCCGAGCCCACAGCGGCCCGGGCCCGCGCCCTCCGGCGGCGCCGTCGACCACGCCCACCCCCGGCGGCGGGCGTCCCCGCCCGCGCCCCCGCACTCCCCGTCCGCGCCGCGGTGTCCCGCCCCGCCGTCCACGGCCGCGGCGGCGTCCGCCGGGCCCGGCCGGCCCGCCCGGCCGGTCGCCGGTGACGCGGCGGGCCGGTCCATGGAGGAACGGCTGTACAACCAGGTCTGGGGCATGTTCGAGGACCTGGCCCGGACCGTCGCCGCGTACCGCGGCGCCGTCGACTTCGCCGACTCCCGCATGGAGCGGGAGCTCGACCGGGTCCTGTCCGATCCGCGCAGCCGTACCGGCTCCACCGGCGAGCAGGCCCGCTCGGCCGCCCGCGCCAAGCGGGACGCGCTGACCGCCCGCGCGCGTGAGGCACTCGACCGGGACCTCGCTCAGCTCGCCGCCGAGGCCGAGGTGGTGGAGCCCGCCCTGCCGGTCGCGTTGGCCCGCTGGGACAACCCCGTCTGGCGCGCCTACCGCGTGCCCGCGGACGCCCCCATGGCGGTACGCCTCGGTGACCTGCGGCTGCCCGAGAGCCCGCAGCTGCGGATCCCGATGCTGGTCCGGCTCCCGCTGGAGCGGGGCCTGTGGGTGGACAGCGGCCGCTCGGGCAGCGCGGCCGCCGCCGCCCCGGACGACGTCCTGCTGCGCCGCCTGGCCATGGACACCGCCGTGGCGCACGCGGCGCGGCTGCTCGCCGTTCATCAGGCGGGCGGGTACACCGTCCATGTCATCGACCCGGCGGGCTCGGCCGCCGCCTCACTGGCCCCGCTGACCGGCGCGGGGGTGCTCGCCGGACCGCCGGCCGCCGGCGCCGCCGGCGTGGCCGCCGTCCTCGCCCGGCTGACCCAGCGGGTGGACCTGGTGCAGATGGCGGTCCGGGGCGCTGCCACCGACGCGCTGCCGGCCGACCTGGACCCCGCCCAGCAGCTGCTGATCGTCAACGACTTCCCGCACGGCTTCGACGACCGGGCCGTCACGCAGCTCCGGTACCTCGCGGACGAGGGCCCCGCGGTCGGCGTGCACCTGCTGCTGGTGGCGGACCGCGAGGACGCCCGGGCCCACGGTCCGGTGCTCGACCCGTTGTGGCGGTCGCTGCTCAGGCTCACCCCGGTGCCGGACGACCATCTCGCCGACCCCTGGGTCGGTCACGCCTGGACGTACGAGCCGCCGCGGCTGCCGCCGAGTGGCGACGTCCTGCGGCACGTGCTGGCGCGGGCCGCCCGAGCTCGTCCCGACTGGCGTCCCTGACCTGGGCATTTGGCCTCACCTTTACTTTCCTCTTTACCTTCCTTTGGGGTTTGCGGTACTGTTCTTTACGCGGAGGGGAGTACTCCCGTATGCGGCGTTCCCGTCAGTACGGACGGTCGGACAGAGACCTGGTCCCGGGGCGCCGGCCCGTGGTGGGCCTGCCGGATGAGGCGGGCCGCTCGGGTGGAGGAGACCTCCGGCAGCGACGACGCTGATCAGTAGCCGTACGACGCCGGAGGCGCAGTGGACGTTTCAATGACCCTCTGGGTGCTGACCATTCTCGGTCTGAGCACCCTGATCGCGGTCGACTTCCTCATCGGGCGTAAGCCCCATGACGTGTCGATCAAGGAAGCCGGAATCTGGACGGTCGTCTGGATCGTGCTGGCCGCGCTGTTCGGACTCGGCCTGCTGTTCTTCGGCGAGAGCCAGGCGTCCGGGGAGTTCTTCGCCGGCTTCATCACCGAGAAGTCGCTCAGTGTCGACAACCTCTTCGTCTTCGTCCTGATCATGGCGAAGTTCTCGGTGCCCACCCACCTCCAGCAGCGCGTGCTGCTCATCGGCGTCCTCATAGCGCTGGTCCTGCGCGCGGTGTTCATCGCCGCCGGCGCCGCGATCATCGCCAGCTTCTCGTGGGTCTTCTACCTCTTCGGCGCCTTCCTCATCTACACCGCCTGGAAGCTGATCCAGGAGGCGCGTTCCCACGAGGAAGAGGAGGAGTACGAGGAGAACCGACTCCTCAAGTCCATCGAGAACCGCTTCGGAGTGGCCGACAAGTACCACGGCACCAAGCTCTTCATCCGCGACAAGGGCAAGCGCGTCCTGACACCGCTGATGGTCGTCATGCTCGCCATCGGGACGACGGACGTGCTGTTCGCGCTGGACTCCATCCCCGCGATCTTCGGCCTGACCCAGGACCCGTACATCGTCTTCACCGCCAACGCCTTCGCGCTGATGGGCCTGCGGCAGCTGTACTTCCTGATCGGCGGCCTGCTGAAGAAGCTGGTCCACCTCAGCTACGGCCTGTCGGTGATCCTGGGCTTCATCGGGGTGAAGCTGGTGCTGCACGCCCTGCACGAGTCGGGGGTGCACGTCCCCGAGATCAGCATCCCCTTCTCGCTGGCGGTCATCTGCGGCGTGCTGGTCGTCACCACGGTCACCAGCCTGATCGCGTCCAACAGGAAGTCCCGGCGCGAAGCGGCCGAGCGCAAGAGCGTCGACGTCTGACGCTCCTCGTCCTGTCCGGAGGGTGCGGGCCCGCATTGCGGCCCGCACCCTCCGGTGCTTGTTTGGGAGGGAGAGCCTTCGGCACCCGAAGGTGTCCTGAGAGCGAAGAACCATGAGATTCGCGCAGATCATCGACATGGAAACCGAGCGCATGGACGAGGTGCAGGCGCTCCTCGAGGAGCGGAGGGCGCAGATGTCCGGCCGCGCCGGCGGCCCCACGGGCCGTGCCGTGCTCCGGGACCGGTCCAACCCGAACCGCTACCTCATGATCGTCGAGTTCGACTCCCCCGAGGAGGCCATGCGCAACAGCCAGGACCCGGAGGTCAGCAGCATGGCGGAGCGCATCGGAGCCCTGTGCACCCGTCCCACCGTCTTCACCGACTGCGACCTGCTCGACCGGATGGACCTGCGGCAGTCCGTCTGACCGTCCGACCCCCGCGACCCGGCCCCGCGCCCCCACGCGTTCACGCGGTCGCCGACCCCGCCGTCCCGGCCGCCGGAGCGGTCACCGTCCCGGCGGCCGGCTGCGGCAGCGTCTCGGGGAGCAGGGCGAAACAGCCGAGGCTCAGCAGCGCGATGCCGGCCAGGTACGCCGCCACTCCCCACGGCGGCCCCGCCCCGCCCGCCGCCGCCGTGGCCACCACCGGTGTCAGCGCCCCGCCCACCACACCCGCCAGGTTGTAACCGACGGCCGCGCCGGTGCACCGCACCCTGGGCTCGTACAGTTCGGGCAGGTAGGCGGCCACCACGGCGAACATCGTGAGGAACGCCAGCAGCGCCCCGGTCAGCCCCAGCACCATCAGCAGCGGCCGGGCGGTGTGCAGCAGGGCCACCATCGGGAACATCCACAGCGCGACCGCCGCACACCCGGCCAGGCACATCGGCCGCCGCCCGTACCGGTCTCCCAGCAGCGCGGCGAACGGGGTGGCCACACCCTTGACGGCGACCGCCGACATGACGCAGATCAGCATCACCGTACGGCTGACGCCCAGCCGCTCGGTGCCGTACGCCAGCGCCCAGGTGGACACCGCGTAGAACACCGCGTATCCGACCGCCAGCGCCCCCGCCGTGAGCAGCACCAGCCGCCAGTGCTGGCGCACCACCTCGCGCAGCGGGGCACTCGCCCGCGTGCCGCTCTCCGCCATGTCCCGGAACTGCGGCGTCTCCGCGAGCGACCTGCGCAGCAGCAGCCCGCCCGCCGCCAGCAGGCCGGCCGCCCAGAACGGCACCCGCCACCCCCACTCCCGGAACTGGGCGTCGCTCAGCCCCGCCGAGAGCGCCAGCATCACGCCGTTGGCCAGCAGGAACCCCACTGACGGGCCCACTTGCGGAAAGCTCGCCCACAGGGCGCGCCGGCGCTGCGGAGCGTGCTCCACGGTCAGCAGCACCGCGCCGCCCCACTCCCCGCCGAGCCCGAGCCCCTGGACGAACCGCAGCGCCAGCAGGAGCAGGGGAGCGGCCACGCCGAGCGTCGCGTACGACGGCACACACCCCACCGCGACCGTCGCCGTGCCGGTCAGCAGCAGGGAGGCGAACATCACCGGCCGCCGCCCGCAGCGGTCGCCGATGTGCCCGAAGAGCGCGGCCCCGAGCGGCCGGGAGAGGAACCCGACCGCGAAGGTGCCGAAGGCCGCCAGTGTCCCGGCGACCGGCGAGAAGGTCGGGAAGAACAGCGGCCCCAGGACCAGGGCGGCGGCGGTCCCGTAGACGAAGAAGTCGTAGAACTCCACGGCGGTCCCCGCGAGTGAGGCCGCCGCGAGCCGTCTCATGGACGGCGGACGCGGATGATGACTCTGGCGCATGTCGCGCCAACTACCCGGGCCGGTGGCCGGTTACGGGGGCGTGCAGGGGCGCGCGGGTGTGAACACGCGCCCCGTGCCCGCGGGCAGCACCGGCGGCGCCGCGCGGGCGCCCGCTCACCAGCCGCGTGCGCGCCACTCCGGCAGGCGTGGACGCTCGTCGCCGAGCGTGGTGTCCCGGCCGTGGCCGGGATAGACCCAGGTCTCGTCCGGGAGGACGTCGAACAGCTTGGTCTCGACGTCCAGGATGAGACTGGCGAACGCGTCGGGGTCCTCCCAGGTGTTGCCCACCCCGCCCGGGAAGAGGCAGTCACCGGTGAAGACGTGCGGGTGGCCGTGCGGGTCGTCGTAGACCAGCACGATGGAACCGGGCGTGTGGCCCACCATCCGGCGGGCGGTGAGCCGCACCCGGCCCACGGTGACGGTGTCCCCGTCCTCGACGGGTACGTCGGTCGGGACGGGGATGCCGTCGGCGTCGTACCGCCCGGCGTACGTACGGGCGCCGGTGGCCGACACGACGTCGGCGAGCGCCTGCCAGTGATCGCTGTGGCGGTGGGTGGTGACGACGGAGGTGATGCCGTCGTCACCGATCAGCCGGAGCAGGGTCCGTGGCTCGTTCGCCGCGTCGATCAGCAGCTGCTCGCCGGTGGCGCGGCAGCGCAGCAGGTAGGCGTTGTTGTCCATCGGGCCGACGGCGACCTTGGAGATCATCAGGTCGGCCAGCTCGTGCACATCGGCCGGGCCGCCGACCTTCACCACTCCGCTGTAGGTCATGGACACAGCCTATAGCGGAGGCAGTACGGGCAGCGGGCCGCCGGTCACGGCCAGTCCGGCTCCGTCGCGGCGGCCGGCGAGCCAGCCGAGCAGGTCGGCGGCGGGGCCGGAGACGGTCACCCCGGGCCCGTCGCCGCCCCCCGTGCGCCACTCGCGGCCGGCGGCGGACAGCAGGGTCGGGGGTACCGTGGTGGTGCGGGAGAAGCGGTCGGCCAGGAAGGCGATCTCCCGCTCGGTGAACCGCTCCGGCAGGTCCTCCAGCTCGTAGCCGATGCCCAAATCGACGTGGTGCAGTTCCACCTCGACCAGACGGCGGAAGGGCACCCGCGCGGCGCGGTCGGTCACCCCGTTGCGCAGCTCGACGGTGCGGTCCCAGTCGGCCTGGAGCTCGCCCTGCGTCTGGAAGCGGGCGGCGCTCTCCCGCAGGTCGGCGAGGTGGACGGTCAGCGGGCGGTGCGCGTCGCGCTCGATGTCCGCCTCCCGTGCCTCGCCGCTGACGTACATGGGGCGGCCCCGGAGTACGTTCACCAGGGCGTCGGCGTTGCGGGCGAGGTGGGCCAGGACGTGGCCCCGGGTCCACCCGGGAAGCCGGGACGGTTCGGCCACGGCCGCCGCCCCGAGGCGGGAGGCGGAGCTCAGCAGCCGGTCGGTCGCCTCGCGCACGGAGGCCAGATCCTGCACATGGTCGATCATGCCGCCGACCCTAGCGCCGCCACTCGATCGGGTGAAGGCGGCGGCGCCCGGCCGTAAATCGAATGCACGTGCTATACGCTCGGTGGAGGCATCCTTGGAAGTCAGGCATTCATCGATCTGGCGGCCCCCTTAGGCTGGAACAGTCTGGGACGGGGGCTGTGCCCCCGCTTTCTCAAGAAAGGTGCGGACCGGCGTGGCCGACCGTCTCATCGTCCGTGGCGCGCGCGAGCACAATCTGAAGAACGTCTCGCTCGACCTGCCGCGCGACTCCCTCATCGTCTTCACCGGGCTCTCGGGATCGGGCAAGTCGTCCCTCGCGTTCGACACGATCTTCGCCGAGGGCCAGCGGCGCTATGTGGAGTCGCTCTCCTCGTACGCCCGGCAGTTCCTCGGCCAGATGGACAAGCCGGACGTCGATTTCATCGAGGGCCTCTCCCCGGCCGTCTCGATCGACCAGAAGTCGACCTCGCGCAACCCGCGCTCCACGGTCGGCACCATCACCGAGGTCTACGACTACCTGCGCCTGCTCTTCGCGCGCATCGGCAAGCCGCACTGCCCCCAGTGCGGCCGGCCCATTTCCCGCCAGTCGCCGCAGGCCATCGTGGACAGAGTGCTGGAGCTCCCCGAGGGCAGCCGCTTCCAGGTGCTCTCGCCGCTGGTGCGCGAGCGCAAGGGGGAGTTCGTCGACCTCTTCGCCGACCTCCAGACCAAGGGCTACAGCCGTGCGCGTGTCGACGGCACGACCATCCAGCTCTCCGAGCCGCCGGCGCTGAAGAAGCAGGAGAAGCACACCATCGAGGTGGTCGTCGACCGCCTCACCGTCAAGGACAGCGCCAAGCGCCGGCTGACGGACTCCGTCGAGACCGCGCTGAGCCTGTCCGGCGGCATGGTCGTGCTCGACTTCGTCGACCTCCCCGAGGACGACCCCGAGCGCGAGCGGATGTACTCGGAGCACCTGTACTGCCCGTACGACGACCTGTCCTTCGAGGAGCTGGAGCCCCGCTCCTTCTCCTTCAACTCGCCCTTCGGCGCCTGCCCCGACTGCACCGGCATCGGCACGCGCATGGAGGTCGACCCCGAGCTGATCGTTCCCGATCCGGACCGGTCCCTCGACGAAGGCGCCATCCACCCGTGGTCGCACGGCCACACCAAGGAGTACTTCGGGCGGCTGATCGGCGGGCTGGCCGGCGCCCTCGGCTTCCGCACCGACATCCCGTGGGCCGGCCTGCCGCAGCGGGCCAGGAAGGCCCTGCTGTACGGGCACAAGACCCAGGTCGAGGTGCGGTACCGCAACCGGTACGGCAGGGAGCGGGCCTACACCACACCCGCCTTCGAGGGCGCCGTCTCCTTCGTCAAGCGCCGGCACAGCGAGGCCGAGAGCGACTCCAGCCGCGAGCGCTTCGAGGGCTACATGCGCGAGGTGCCCTGCCCCACCTGTGAGGGGACCCGCCTCAAGCCGATCGTCCTCGCGGTCACCGTGATGGGGAAGTCCATCGCCGAGGTCTCCGCGATGTCCATCAGCGACTGCGCCGAGTTCCTGGGCGAGCTGAGGCTGAACGCCCGCGACAAGAAGATCGCCGAGCGGGTGCTCAAGGAGGTCAACGAGCGGCTCCGGTTCCTGGTCGACGTGGGCCTGGACTACCTGTCGCTCAACCGGGCGGCCGGCACCCTCTCCGGCGGCGAGGCCCAGCGCATCCGGCTGGCCACCCAGATCGGCTCCGGGCTGGTCGGCGTGCTGTACGTGCTGGACGAGCCGTCCATCGGCCTGCACCAGCGCGACAACCACCGGCTCATCGAGACCCTGGTGCGGCTGCGCGACATGGGCAACACCCTCATCGTCGTCGAGCACGACGAGGACACCATCAAGGTGGCCGACTGGGTCGTCGACATCGGCCCGGGCGCGGGCGAGCACGGCGGCAAGGTCGTCCACTCCGGCCCGCTGAAGCAGCTCCTGGCCAACAAGGAGTCGATGACCGGGCAGTACCTGGCCGGGAAGCGGTCCATCCCGACCCCGGACGTCCGCCGCCCGGTCGACCCGTCGCGGCAGCTCACCGTGCACGGCGCCCGCGAGAACAACCTGCGCGACATCGACGTGTCGTTCCCGCTCGGGGTGCTGACGGCGGTCACCGGCGTCTCGGGGTCCGGCAAGTCCACCCTGGTCAACGACATCCTGTACACCCACCTGGCGCGCGAGCTCAACGCGGCCAAGTCGGTGCCCGGGCGGCACACGCGCGTGGACGGCGACGACCTGGTCGACAAGGTCGTCCACGTCGACCAGTCGCCCATCGGCCGCACGCCGCGCTCCAACCCGGCGACGTACACCGGTGTCTTCGACCACGTGCGCAAGCTGTTCGCGGAGACGATGGAGGCGAAGGTGCGCGGCTATCTGCCGGGCCGGTTCTCCTTCAACGTCAAGGGCGGCCGCTGTGAGAACTGCTCCGGTGACGGCACCATCAAGATCGAGATGAACTTCCTGCCGGACGTGTACGTCCCGTGCGAGGTCTGCCACGGCGCGCGCTACAACCGGGAGACCCTGGAGGTCCACTACAAGGGCAAGTCCATCGCCGAGGTGCTGGACATGCCGATCGAGGAGGCCCTGGGCTTCTTCGAGGCCGTCCCGACGATCGCCCGCCACCTGAAGACGCTCACCGAGGTCGGTCTCGGATACGTCCGGCTGGGGCAGCCGGCGCCGACGCTGTCGGGTGGTGAGGCCCAGCGGGTGAAGCTGGCCTCCGAGCTCCAGAAGCGGTCCACCGGCCGCACGGTGTACGTGCTGGACGAGCCGACCACCGGTCTGCACTTCGAGGACATCGCGAAGCTGATCAAGGTGCTGTCCAACCTGGTCGACAAGGGCAACACGGTGATCGTCATCGAGCACAACCTGGACGTCATCAAGACGGCGGACTGGGTCATCGACATGGGGCCCGAGGGCGGCAGCGGCGGCGGCCTGGTCGTCGCCGAGGGCACGCCCGAGCAGGTGGCCGGGGTCCCGGCCAGCCACACCGGCAAGTTCCTGCGGGAGATCCTGGGCGCCGACCGGATCAGCGACGCGTCGGTGCCCGCGACGCGGCAGCGGACGGCCCGGAAGACCGCGGCGGCCTCCGGCGCGTCGGGTGCGTCCGGGACGCGCAAGGCGGCCGCGGCCAGGAAGACGACCCGGGCCCGCAAGGCCTGACCCTCCCCGGCGCCGTCCCCGGCGCCCTCCGCGTCCGGCCCCGGGGCACCGCCCCGGGGCACCGCCCCGGGGCCGGACGCGGAAGGTCCGCCCCGCTCCGCCGCCGACCGGCACCGGTACGTCCCGGCCGGGGGGCGGGCGGCGCGGCGGTGCGACCCCGGGCCGGTCCCCGGCCGCCAGGAGCGCGGCGCGGGCCCGCACCGTCCGGGATGGCGGCCCAGGGCCCCGGCCGGCGGGACGGCAGCCCCCTCGGAAGGGCTCCGATCTACGCCGGTATCGTCGGTTCCGTCACCGACGTCCTCCTTCCACCGTGGAGAGCCCATGCCCGGCCAGCCCGCCGCCCGCCGAACCGTGCTGAAAGGCGCCGCCCTCGCCGGGGCCGCCGGGCTCGGGGTCGCCGCCTGTTCCACCGAGTCCAAGCTCGGTCACGCCCAGACGCCCACCCCGACCGCCCCGGTGACCCTCGGCGCGGCTGACGAGGTGCCGGTGGGCGGCGCCAAGCTGTACCGCGAGGAGCGCCTGGTCGTCAGCTGCCCGGTCAAGGGCCAGTACAAGGCGTTCAGCGCCCAGTGCACCCACGCGGGCTGCGTCCTGGACAAGATCGAGGACAAGGAGGGCAACTGCCCGTGCCACGGCAGCCGCTTCGACGTCACCACCGGCCAGGCGCTCAAGGGCCCGGCGACCCAGCCGCTGCCCGAGGTCCCGGTGCGCATCGCCGGCGGCAAACTCGTCGCCGGACCCGACGCGTAAGCCCGCCGGTCCGCCGGTCCGCCGGGCGGTCACTCCCAGTCCCAGTCGATCCCCAGGATCCCCGGCCGTACCCCCTGCTCCACCAAGTGGACCGTGCGGTGCCGCCCGCTGAGCGTCAGGTCGCCGCGTCTGCCGCGCGGCGCGCCCGCCGACGCCTGGGCGAAGCGCCGGCACCGTACCGGCAGGGCGTCCTCGTGGAAGCCGACCTGCAGCACGTACTGGCCGCCGGCGAAGTTGAACCCGCGCACGTACTCCCCGCTGGGGCCACCGGTGCCGTCCTCGAAGCCGTACCCGAAGAAGTACGTCTCCCCGGCCCGCAGCCGCGCGTCGAAGAGCAGCTCGGCGACGACCACGCCGGTCTCCCGGTGCCGCCGGACCCGCCCGGTGCGGCAGTTCTCGCCCGCCCGCGCCACCACCCGCTCCGGGTCGCACCCCGGGTCGCCGTGGTGGATCGCCAGGTAGCGGTCGACCCCGTCGCGGTGGGCGCGCACGACGTGCTGCGAGTCGCGGCCGACCAGCTGCCGCCGCTCCCCGATCCTCACCCGCTCGTGGTGGCCGACGGTGTGCAGCCCGCCGTCCGCCGGCGCCTCCAGGCCGGCCAGCAGCTCCTCGACCGCTCCCGAGACCTCCACCAGTGAGCGGTAGGAGCGGCCCGCCGGCCGGCCGCCGCCGCTCCCGCCGGCCCCCGCGCCGCCGCCGTCCGTTCCCGTGCCGTCACCGACCGGGCCGAGCAGCCGGATCAGGGAGCCGCCGGGCAGTTCCAGCACCTCTTCGAGGGCCCGCACGGCCTTGAGTGACTCGGGACGCTGGGGGCGCCGGGCGCCCTGCTGCCAGTAGCACAGGCTGGTCACCCCCACCTTGATCCCGCGATGGGCCAAGTGGTGCTGGACCCGCTGGAGCGGCAGCCCGCGCACCGTGAGCGCGGCGCGCAACGCCAGGTGGAAGGGGCCGGTGGTCAGGAACTGCGCCAGATCTGCCTCGGTGTGTCCCATGGGGACTCCTCAGTGAACGTTCACGACGGAGCGGTGCGACACCGCACGGGTGAGGCCGGGCGAGCAGGTGGGGCGGGGAGGCCGTTCACGGAGCAGCCGCTGTCGTTCACAGCGCGATGTCATTCCGTATTCAAGCGTGTTGACCTGTTCGCGACAATGATCGATGCTCGCCAGAGCGTCCGGACGCGCTCCTCCCTCCCCACATCCCCAGCCGGAGGACCGCGATGCGCAACCTGAACCCCCACGGCAACACGCACGGCAACCAGTACAGACCGCTCACCCTCGCGGCGCTGCTGGCCGCCGCCCTCCTCACCGCCCCCGCCACCACGGCCGGCGCCGCTCCCGTCCCCGCCCCCGCCGCGGCCACCGCCACCGACCAGCACTCCGCCGCCGCCAAGCGCCTGAACATCACCATGCAGGCGCAGCAGAAGAGCAACTGGTGCTGGGCCGCCGCCGGCAACACCATCGCCACCTGGTTCGGCCGCACCCACACCCAGAACCAGTTCTGCAACGCCGCCTACAACCGCCAGCAGGGCACCGACTGCCCGAACTCCCAGGCCACCCTGGGCCACGTGCAGACCGGGCTGCGCTGGGCCGGTGTGAACCCCGGGTCCTACGTCGACGGATGGCTGCGGTACTCGACCGTCCAGGCCGAGGTCGACGCCGGCCGCCCGGTGGAGACCCGCATCCAGTGGTCCAGCGGCGGGGGCCACATGCATGTGGTCCACGGCTACGACGACGCCAACGGCTGGGTGTACTGGGGCGACCCGTGGCCCTCCAGCGACCGCTACAACTGGGCCTCGCACGCCTGGTACGTGAACAACAACTCCTTCTCCTGGACCCACTCGCTCTACCGGATCGGGGCGTGAGACGGATGACGCGCACACGACGTGTCACGGCGGCCGCGTTGGGCACCACCGCGCTGACCACCGCCGCGCTGCTGGCCACCGGAACCCCGCGGGCCACCGCCGCAACCCTCCCGCCCGCGCCCACCGCCCGGGCCGCGGTCACCGCCCCCGCCACCCTCGGCACGCTGGCCCGGTTCTTCGCGCGGGACGGCGCCGCCGGCCGCGCCGCCGCCCCGCCCCGCGTCGAGGGCGCGCCGGTCGCAGTGCACGTCCTGTCACCGGACTTCGTGGCGGGCCGTCCCGGGGCCCCGGTGGCCCGGGTGGAGTTCCACGCGGCCCGGGCGGTCTCCTCCGACGGCCGGAAGGCGTCCGTGTGGACGGTCCGCCAGGGCCGGGGATGGCAGGTGGTGAACATCGCCACCGGCGACGACGAGACCAGGTACGCCCGGCAGGGCAGCCGTGAACTGCCCGGCGGCACCGTGTTCCGCGAGCCGCAGATCGACGCCTGGTACGTCCACAAGGGCGGCAGGGTGCTCCCGCTGGACGAGGACGCGGTACGGGCGGTGGGGGCGAACGGCACCACCCTCGCCGCCTACCGGAACCGGGTGGCGGCGGCGTACCGGGACAAGCTCCCCGGCTCGGCGTACGCCGGTGAGGGCAGGGCCGGCGGCTACGCCACCCACCCGGGGGCGGCGCGGGACGACCGACCGCAGGCCGGGCTCCCGGCCGGGCCGGCAGCCCACGTGGCAGGCCGCCCCGCGACAGGGGTCCCGGCCCGGCCGGAACCGCGGCCGCAGGCCCGCGCGGAGCAGCGGCCGGACCGCCGGGCACCGGCGGTGGCGGTCACGGCGGCCGCCGTCGCCGCGCTGGCCCTCGCCGGTGCCGCGGCCCTGCGGCGGAGCCGCCGTACCGGCCACGGCGGCTGACACCGGCGGGGCGAACGCCGTCCCCACCGCGGAGCCCCCGTGCCCCCACCACGGGGGCTCCCCGGGCGCCCGGGGAGTGCCCGTGGTGTCAGCGGGCGCCAGTAGGGTGTGAGGCATGGCAGACCCCTCCAGCTACCGCCCCGAACCGGGACAGATCCCCGACTCGCCGGGGGTCTACAAGTTCCGCGACGAGCACCGCCGGGTGATCTACGTCGGGAAGGCGAAGTCCCTGCGCCAGCGGCTCGCCAGCTACTTCCAGGACCTGGCGGGCCTGCACCCGCGCACCCGGACCATGGTCACCACGGCCGCCTCCGTCGAGTGGACCGTGGTCTCCACGGAGGTCGAGGCACTGCAGCTGGAGTACTCCTGGATCAAGGAGTACGACCCCCGTTTCAACGTCAAGTACCGCGACGACAAGAGCTACCCGTACCTGGCCGTCACGCTGAACGAGGAGTTCCCGCGCGTGCAGGTCATGCGCGGGCAGAAGAAGAAGGGCGTGCGGTACTTCGGTCCGTACAGCCACGCCTGGGCCATCCGCGACACCGTGGACCTGCTGCTGCGGGTCTTCCCGGTACGGACCTGCTCCGTCGGCGTGTTCCGGAACGCCGCCCGCACCGGCCGCCCCTGTCTGCTCGGCTACATCGGCAAGTGCTCGGCGCCGTGCGTGGGCCGGGTCACCCCGAAGGAACACCGCGAACTGGCCGAGGACTTCTGCGACTTCATGGCCGGACGCACCGGCACCTACATCCGCCGCCTGGAGAAGGACATGACGGTGGCGGCCGAGGACATGGAGTACGAGAGGGCGGCCCGGCTGCGCGACGACATAGGGGCCCTGAGGCGGGCCATGGAGAAGAGCGCCGTCGTGCTGGCCGACGCCACCGACGCCGACCTGATCGCGGTCGCCGAGGACGAGCTGGAAGCCGCCGTGCAGATCTTTCACGTCCGGGGCGGCCGGGTGCGCGGCCAGCGCGGCTGGGTCACCGACAAGGTCGAGGCGGTCGACACGGCGGGCCTGGTCGAGCACGCGCTCCAGCAGCTGTACGGCGAGGAGAGCGGCGACGCGGTCCCCAAGGAGGTGCTGGTGCCCGCCCTGCCCGAGGACCTGGACGCCGTCACCCAGTGGCTCAGCGGCCGGCGCGGCTCCCAGGTGTCCCTGCGCGTCCCGCAGCGCGGCGACAAGAAGGACCTGATGGCGACCGTCGGGCGCAACGCCCAGCAGGCCCTGGTCCTGCACAAGACCAAGCGCGCCAGCGACCTGACCACCCGCTCGCGGGCGCTGGAGGAGATCGCCGAGGCGCTGGACCTGGAGACGGCCCCGCTGCGGATCGAGTGCTACGACATCTCGCACCTCCAGGGCGAGGACGTCGTCGCCTCCATGGTCGTCTTCGAGGACGGCCTGCCCCGCAAGAGCGAGTACCGCCGCTTCCAGATCAAGGGCTTCGAGGGCCAGGACGACGTCCGCTCCATGCACGAGGTGATCACCCGGCGCTTCCGGCGGTACCTCGCCGAGAAGGAGCGGACGGGGGAGTGGCCCGCCGAGCAGGAGCTCGACGGCGAGGTGCCCGTGGACCGGCCGGAGGACGACGGCAGGCCGCGGAAGTTCGCCTACCCGCCGCAGCTGGTCGTGGTGGACGGCGGACAGCCGCAGGTCGCCGCCGCGCAGCGGGCCCTGGACGAGCTGGGTATCGACGACATCGCCGTGTGCGGCCTCGCCAAGCGGCTGGAGGAGGTCTGGCTGCCCGGCGACGACGACCCGGTGGTCCTGCCGCGCTCCAGTGAGGGGCTGTACCTGCTCCAGCGGGTCCGCGACACGGCCCACGACTTCGCCATCCGCTACCAGCGCGCCAAGCGCCACCAGCGGATACGGACGAGCCCGCTGGACGCGGTCCCCGGTCTCGGGGCCACCCGCAAGCAGGCGCTGATCAAGCATTTCGGCTCGGTGAAGCGGCTGAGGCAGGCGACGATCGAGCAGATCTGCGAGGTCCCCGGGCTGGGCCGGAAGACCGCGGAAGCCGTGGCTGTTGCCCTTGCTGAGGCGGCTCCCGCGGCCCCCGCCGTGAACACGGCGACAGGAGAGATCATGGACGACGACGGGGGAACGAGAGATGACTGAGCACGGACCGGCCGACGACAGAGCGACCGCGGACAGCGGCGCACCCGCCCCCGCCCCGGCGGCCACGGGCGCCGGGATCCCCGGGGCGCCGGGCCCGGCGGGCACCCCCGCCGGCGCGGAGGCGGCCCCGGCCGGCCCGCCGGCCGCTGCCGGCCAGGCCGGCGAAGACACAGAAGACGGAGCAGCACACGTGAGTACGGGCACGACGATCGAGGCCGGCGAGGCCGCCGAGGCG
Source organism: Streptomyces sp. NPDC050856 (assembly GCF_040653855.1). NCBI lineage: Bacteria > Bacillati > Actinomycetota > Actinomycetes > Kitasatosporales > Streptomycetaceae > Streptomyces > Streptomyces sp. NPDC050856. The sequence continues at coordinate 58,090 of NZ_JBFAGV010000021.1, forward strand.
GCCATTCCCGAGCTGGTGATCATCTCCGGCATGTCCGGCGCGGGCCGCAGCACCGCCGCCAAGTGCCTGGAGGACCTCGGCTGGTTCGTCGTGGACAACCTGCCGCCCGCGCTGATCCCCACCATGGTGGAGCTCGGCGCCCGCTCCCAGGGCAATGTGGCCCGCATCGCCGTCGTGGTCGACGTGCGCGGCCGCCAGTTCTTCGACAACCTGCGCGAGTCCCTGGCCCTGCTCGACGCCAAGCAGGTGACCCGCCGGATCGTCTTCCTGGAGTCGTCCGAGGAGGCCCTGGTACGCCGCTTCGAGTCGGTGCGCCGCCCGCACCCGCTCCAGGGCGACGGCCGGATCGTGGACGGCATCGCGGCCGAGCGCGACCTGCTGCGCGAGCTGCGCGGCGACGCCGACCTGGTGATCGACACCTCCAGCCTCAACGTCCACGAGCTGCGCGCCAAGATGGACGCCCAGTTCGCCGGGGACGAGGAGCCGGAGCTGCGCGCCACCGTCATGTCCTTCGGCTACAAGTACGGGCTGCCGGTCGACGCCGACCTGGTGGTGGACTGCCGGTTCCTGCCCAACCCGCACTGGGTGCCGGAGCTGCGCCCGTACACCGGTCTCAACGAGGAGGTGTCGGGCTATGTGTTCAACCAGCCGGGCGCCAAGGAGTTCCTCGACCGGTACACCGAGCTGCTCCAGCTGATCTCCACCGGCTACCGCCGCGAGGGCAAGCGGTACGTCACGGTCGCCGTCGGCTGCACGGGCGGCAAGCACCGGTCCGTGGCCATGTCCGAGAAGCTCGCCGCCCGCCTCGCCTCCGAAGGGGTCGAGACCGTCGTCGTCCACCGGGACATGGGGCGCGAGTGAAGCCGTACCGCCGGCGTACGAGTTCCCTGTCGGTCCGTACGCTCCGCCGACGCGGTACCCAGCCCAAGGTCGTCGCCCTCGGCGGCGGCATGGGCCTGTCCGCGTCCCTCGCCGCCCTGCGCCGTATCACCGGTGACCTGACCGCGGTGGTCACGGTCGCCGACGACGGGGGTTCCAGCGGCCGGCTCCGGGAGGAGCTGGGCGTGCTGCCGCCCGGGGACCTGCGCAAGGCCCTGGCGGCGCTGTGCGGCGACGACGACTGGGGCCAGACCTGGGCCCGCGTCATCCAGCACCGCTTCCAGTCCAAGGGCGACCTGCACGAGCACGCGGTGGGCAATCTGCTGATCGTCGCCCTGTGGGAGCAGCTCGGCGACCATGTGCAGGCCCTGGACCTGGTCGGCAGGCTGCTGGGCGCGCACGGCCGGGTGCTGCCCATGTCCGCCGTGCCGCTGGAGCTCCAGGCGCTGGTCAGGGGCCACGACCCGGCACGCCCGGAGGACGTGGACACCGTCCGCGGCCAGGCGACGGTGGCGCTCACCCCCGGTGAGGTGCAGTCGGTGCACCTCGTGCCGAACGACCCGCCGGCCGTGCCGGAGGCGGTGGCGGCCGTGCTGGACGCGGACTGGGTGGTGCTGGGCCCGGGCTCCTGGTTCTCGTCGGTGATCCCGCACCTGCTCGTGCCCGAGCTGCTGGACGCCCTCGTCCAGACCAAGGCCCGCCGGGTCCTCTCGCTGAACCTCGCGCCGCAGCCCGGCGAAACGGCGGGCTTCTCTCCGCAGCGTCATTTGGAGGTTTTGGGACGACACGCCCCTAAACTCGCCCTGGACGTGGTGCTGGCCGACGAGGCCGCCGTGCCCGACCGCGAGTCTCTCGCCGACGCCGCCAAGCGGCTGGGCGCCGCGGTCGAGCTGGCCCCGGTGGCCCGGCCGGACGGTTCCCCGAAGCACGACCCGGAGCTGCTGGCCGCCGCGTACGACCGTATTTTTCGGATGCATGGAAGGATCGGCCCATGGCGATGACGGCAGCGGTGAAGGACGAGATCTCCCGACTCCCCGTCACCCGGACCTGCTGCAGAAAGGCGGAGGTCTCGTCGATCCTGCGATTCGCGGGCGGACTGCATCTGGTCAGCGGCCGGATCGTGATCGAGGCGGAGCTGGACACGGCGATGGCGGCACGCCGCCTGAAACGGGACGTCGCGGAGATCTTCGGGCACGGCTCGGAGCTGATCGTGATGGCTCCCGGTGGTCTGCGCCGTGGCTCGCGTTTCGTGGTGCGGGTGGTGGCCGGGGGCGACCAGCTGGCCCGGCAGACCGGTCTGGTCGACGGCCGGGGCCGCCCCATCCGGGGCCTGCCCCCGCAGGTGGTCTCCGGCGCCACCTGTGACGCCGAGGCGGCCTGGCGCGGTGCCTTCCTGGCGCACGGTTCGCTGACCGAGCCCGGCCGTTCGTCCTCCCTGGAGGTGACCTGCCCGGGCCCGGAGGCCGCGCTCGCGCTGGTCGGCGCCGCCCGCCGGCTCTCCATCCCGTCCAAGGCCCGCGAGGTCCGGGGCGTGGACCGGGTGGTGGTACGGGACGGGGACGCCATCGGGGCACTGCTGACCCGGCTGGGCGCACACGACTCGGTGCTGGCCTGGGAGGAGCGGCGGATGCGGCGCGAGGTCCGGGCCACCGCCAACCGGCTGGCCAACTTCGACGACGCCAACCTGCGTCGCTCGGCCCGCGCGGCGGTCGCGGCCGGCGCCCGGGTGCAGCGCGCGCTGGAGATCCTCGGCGAGGAGGTGCCCGAGCACCTCGCGGCGGCCGGCCGGCTGCGCATGGAGCACAAGCAGGCCTCGCTGGAGGAGCTGGGCGCGCTGGCCGACCCGCCGCTGACCAAGGACGCCGTCGCCGGCCGGATCCGCCGGCTGCTGGCCATGGCCGACAAGCGGGCGCAGGACCTGGGCATCCCGGGTACGGAGTCCAACCTGACGGAGGAGATGGCGGACGGCCTGGTCGGCTGACCCGCTGCCCGTCCCGACCACCGACCGCTGCCGGCGCCCCCGAGTGCCGGCGGCGGTGCCCCGGCCACCCGCCCCACTCCGGCCCGGTTCACCCGCCTCGCCCCACCCGCACCGCGGCCGGCCGCCCCGCGGCCCGGGCGCACCGGCCTGTCCCGGCCACCCGGCCCTCCCGCCCGGGGCCGCCCCCGCGACGCGGTATTGACATGATCATGAAGTCTCACCAGCCTGACGTCCGTCCACACCTGTGGCACCCAACAGCAAGGGGGGCTCATGAGACGCAGAGCGGGAGCGATCCTCGCCGCGGTTTCCGTGCTGGTGGCCGGGCTGGCGACACCGTCCGCCGCCGGAGCCGAGCGGAACGACGGCGCGGACGGCGACGACCGGTCCGCCCTGTCCGTATGGCGCGCGCACGTGACCAGGGAACAGGTACCACTGCTGCTCGAAGCCGGCACCGACGGCCACGAGCTGAGCGAACAGGTGCCCCCGAGGGGCGCGGCCACCGTCGAGCTGTACCTCACCGGCCGGCAGGCCGGTGAGCTGCGGGCCAAGGGCGTCCGCCTCACCGAGCACACCCTGCCGGCCACCGCCCGCGAACGGGTCGCCGCCGCCGGCGACGGCGTCTTCCGCCCGTACGGCGGGGCGGGCGGCCTCAAGGAGGAGATCCTGGCGACCGCCCGGGCCCATCCGGCCCTCACCAAGGTCGTCAGCATCGGCAGGAGCGTCAAGGGCCAGGACATCCTCGCCCTCAAGGTGACCAAGGGCGCCAGGAAGTCCCGGGACGGCAGCAAGCCCGCCACGCTGTACCTGTCCAACCAGCACGCCCGCGAGTGGATCACCCCCGAGATGACCCGGCGGCTGCTCCACCACTACCTCGCCGGCTACGGCAAGGACCCGCGCCTGACCCGGATCGTCGACACCACCGAACTGTGGTTCGTGCTCTCGGCCAATCCCGACGGCTACGACCACACCCACGCCGCCCCCGCCAACCGCCTCTGGCGCAAGAACCTGCGCGACAACGACGGCGACGGACGGATCGCCCCCGGCGACGGCGTCGACCTGAACCGCAACTTCTCCTACAAGTGGGGTTACGACAACGAGGGTTCGTCACCGGACCCGGCGAGCGAGACCTATCGCGGCACCGGCCCCATGTCCGAGCCCGAGACCAGGGCGCTGGACGCCTTCCAGCGCCGCATCGGCTTCCAGTACGGCGTCAACTACCACTCCGCCGCCCAGCTGATCCTGTACGGCGTGGGCTGGCAGGTCGCCACCGACACCCCGGACGACGTGGCCCTCAAGGCGCTCGCCGGCACGCCGGCCCAGCCCGCCGTGCCGGGCTACCGCCCGCAGGTGTCCTCCGAGCTCTACACCACCAACGGCGAGGCCGACGGACACGCGGCCAACGTCAACGGCATGCAGATGTTCACCCCGGAGATGTCGACCTGCGCCACCGCCTCCCGGGTGGACCCCGCCGACGCCTGGAATCCGGCCGACTGCGCCTCCATCTTCACCTTCCCCGACGACGAGAAGCTGATCCAGCAGGAGTTCGCCAAGAACGTCCCGTTCGCGCTCGCCGTCGCCGAGTCGGCCGCCCGCCCCGACCGGCCGGTGTCCCCGGTCGGCACGCCCGCGCCCGACTTCGTCCCGGACGCCTTCACCACCTCCTACGCGTACGACGGCGCCGACCAGGAGGTCTCCGTCACCGCCCGCAAGTCACTGCGCGACAAGGAGCTGAAGTACCGCGTCAACGGCGGCCGGACGCACGACCAGCGGCTCGAAGCCTGGCAGGGCGGCGAGACGTACGGCGGCGAGGACAACATCTACTACGACCAGTACCGGGCCCGGGTCCAGGACGGCGAACCGGGCGACACGGTCGAGGTCTGGTTCACCGCCCGCACCCGCGACGGCAGGCGCGTCGCCTCCACCCCCTTCACCTACACCATCGCGCCGCGCCCGCGCGGTGACGTCCTGGTGCTGGCCGAGGAGGGCGGCACCGCGCCCGCCCGGCACTCCGCCGCCTACCGCGAGGCGCTCGCCGGCAACGGCCGCCGGGCCGCCGTCTGGGACGTCGCCACCCAGGGCACGCCCCACCCGCTCGGGGTGCTCGGCCACTTCCGGACGGTCCTGTGGTACACCGGCGCGGAGCGGCCCGGCGGGCCCACCACGCTCGCCGTGCGCGACTACCTCAACGAGGGCGGCAAGCTGATCAACGCCGGTGAGCGGGCGGGCGGCCGGGTCGGCATCGGGCGGGCGGACTCCGACGACTTCGCCCAGTACTACCTCGGGGCGTACCGGCGCAGCGGGCTCTCCGCGCCGGCCGCCTTCGCCGGCGCCGGCCGCCTCACCGGCGTGAGGGCCCCGCTCGCCGCGGCGCCCGGCAATCCGCTGGACGACGCCGGCGCCTACACGGTCACCTCGCAGACCCTGCCGCCGGACCGGTTCCCCCGGTTCCGCAGCGCCCCGGCCGGTGACTATCCGGGCACGCGCACCCCGTTCGAGCCGTACGAGGGCTCCTCCTTCGCCGCCGCCGGGCACGCGGACAACGCCTGGATGCGGCTGACCCGCACCGTCGACCTGACCGGTGTGGCGGCGTCCGCCCGGCCCGCCCTGCGCTTCCGGCTCAGCCACGACACCGAACCCGGCTACGACCACGTGATCGTGGAAGCCCGCACCGCCGGAGGGGACGACTGGACGACCCTGCCCGACCTCGGCGGCAACACCTCCACCCAGGTGCCCGCCGACTGCGGCGAGGGCTTCTACCTGCGAGGCCACCCCTTCCTCGCCCGCTACCTCACCCTGGGCCCCGACGGCTGCGCCGCCACCGGCACCACCGGGAGCTGGCACGCGTTCACCGGTGCCTCCAACGGCTGGCGGAGCGCCGGCGTCGACCTGAGCGCCTACGCGGGCAAGCGGGTCGAGCTCTCCCTGTCGTACGTCACGGACTCGGGCACCGGCGGCACCGGCGCCTTCGTGGACGCCACCGAGCTGGTCGTCGGCGGCGCCGCCCGCGGCACCGAGGGCTTCGAGGTCTCGCTCGGCGACTGGTCCCTCCCCGGGCCGCCGCCCGGCAGCCCCGGCGGCCGGGGCGACTGGACGCGCTCGCCCGCGCTGTTCCACTCCAGCGCGGCCGTCACCACCCGTGACACCGTCCTGCTCGGCTTCGGACTGGAACACGTGCCCGGGTCCGCCGAGCGGACCCGCCTCCTCGGCGGGGCGCTCCGCGCGCTGCGGCGCTGACAGCCAGTAGCCGCGGATACGACGGCCCCCGGGGACCTACCCGCCGGTAGGCGGGAACCGGGGGCCCGACCCGGGTCGTACGGGTGCGCTCGATGTCACTCCGTGACCGCCGGGGAGGTAGGGTCGTAAGCGGTCGGGGACATCCCATACAACTCGCCGGCATCACAAACCGGCGTACCAACGAGGAGATCGGTTTCGTGACGATCCGCGTAGGCATCAACGGCTTTGGCCGCATCGGTCGTAACTACTTCCGCGCGCTGCTGGAGCAGGGTGCAGACATCGAGATCGTGGCTGTCAACGACCTGGGTGACACCGCGACCACCGCCCACCTGCTGAAGTACGACACCATCCTCGGCCGCCTCAAGGCCGAGGTGTCGCACACCGCCGACACCATCACCGTCGACGGCCACACCATCAAGGTGCTCTCCGAGCGCGACCCGGCCGACATCCCCTGGGGCGAGCTGGGCGTCGACATCGTCATCGAGTCGACCGGCATCTTCACCAAGAAGGCCGACGCCGAGAAGCACATCGCCGGTGGCGCCAAGAAGGTCCTCATCTCGGCTCCGGCCAGCGGCGAGGACATCACCATCGTGATGGGCGTCAACCAGGACAAGTACGACGCGGCCAACCACCACGTCATCTCCAACGCCTCCTGCACCACCAACTGCGTGGCGCCGATGGCCAAGGTCCTCGACGAGAACTTCGGCATCGTCAAGGGCATGATGACCACGGTCCACGCGTACACCAACGACCAGCGCATCCTGGACTTCCCGCACAAGGACATGCGCCGCGCCCGCGCCGCCGCGGAGAACATCATCCCGACCTCGACCGGTGCCGCCAAGGCCACCGCCCTGGTCCTCCCGCAGCTCAAGGGCAAGCTGGACGGCATCGCCATGCGCGTCCCGGTCCCCACCGGCTCGGTCACCGACCTGGTCCTGGAGCTGGACCGCGAGGTCACCAAGGACGAGGTCAACAACGCCTTCCAGAAGGCCGCCGAGGGTCAGCTCAAGGGCATCCTGGAGTACACCGAGGACCCGATCGTCTCCTCGGACATCGTCAACTGGCCGGCCTCCTGCACCTTCGACTCGCTGCTCACCATGGTCCAGGGCAAGCAGGTCAAGGTCGTCGGCTGGTATGACAACGAGTGGGGCTACTCCAACCGCCTCGTCGACCTGACCGTCTTCGTCGGCGGCCAGCTCTAAGCACCAAGGGCAGGCACCTCGATGTGAGCACAGGGCTCGGGCAGCGCGACGGCGCGCTGTACGAGCCCTGCGGCTTGCGTTGATCTTCCAAGGAGTCAGAAACACATGAAGACGATCGACGAACTTCTCCGCCAAGGGGTCGAGGGCAAGCGGGTATTCGTCCGCGCCGACCTCAACGTGCCGCTGGACGGCGACACCATCACCGACGACGGCCGCATCCGCGCCGTCCTGCCCACCGTCAAGGCGCTCCTGGACGCCGGTGCCAAGGTCGTCGTGGCCTCGCACCTGGGCCGCCCCAAGGGCGCCCCGGACCCCGCGTTCACCCTGCGCTTCGCCGCCGCGCGGCTGGGCGAGCTGCTCGGCAGGCCCGTCGCCTTCGCCGGCGACACCATCGGCTCCGAGGCCCACTCCGCCGTCGCCGGCCTGGAGAACGGCCAGGTCGCCGTCCTGGAGAACCTGCGCTTCAACGCCGGTGAGACGTCCAAGGACGACGCCGAGCGGGCCGAGTTCGCCGCCCGCCTGGCCGCCCTCGCGGACGTGTACGTCGGCGACGGCTTCGGCGCCGTGCACCGGGGGCACGCCTCCGTGTACGACCTGCCGCGCCTGCTGCCGGCCTACGCCGGCTACCTGATCGCCACCGAGGTCGGCGTCCTCAGGAAGCTCACCGACGACGTCAAGCGCCCCTACGTCGTCGTGCTCGGCGGCGCCAAGGTCTCCGACAAGCTGGGTGTCATCGACCACCTGCTGGAGAAGGCCGACCGCATCCTGATCGGCGGCGGCATGGCGTACACCTTCCTCAAGGCCAAGGGCCACGAGGTCGGCATCTCCCTCCTCCAGGAGGACCAGGTCCCGGCCTGCCTGGAGTACCTGGAGCGCGCCGAGAAGCGCGGTGTGGAGTTCGTCCTCCCGGTCGACGTCCTGGTCTCGGCCGACTTCCCGGACCTGAAGACGAAGGCGCCCGCCCACCCGCAGACCGTCGCCGCGGACGCCATCCCGGCCGACCAGGAGGGCCTGGACATCGGCCCGAAGACGCGCGAGCTGTACGCCTCGAAGCTCGCCGACGCCGGCACGGTGTTCTGGAACGGACCGATGGGGGTCTTCGAGCACCCCGACTACGCGGGCGGCACCAAGGCCGTGGCCCGGGCCCTGTTGGACTGCGACGGATTCACCGTCGTCGGCGGTGGCGACTCGGCCGCCGCCGTGCGCACCCTGGGCTTCGACGAGAACGCATTCGGACACATTTCGACCGGTGGCGGCGCCAGCCTCGAGTACCTCGAGGGCAAGACGCTTCCCGGCCTCGCCGCACTGGAGGACTGAGCCTTTTATGAGTACCCGCACCCCGCTGATGGCGGGCAACTGGAAGATGAACCTCAACCACCTCGAGGCCATCGCCCACGTCCAGAAGCTCGCCTTCGCGCTGAACGACAAGGACTACGACCACGTCGAGGTCGCGGTCCTGCCGCCCTTCACCGACCTGCGGTCGGTCCAGACCCTGGTCGACGGCGACAAGCTGAAGATCAAGTACGGCGCCCAGGACATCTCGGCGCACGAGTCCGGCGCGTACACCGGTGAGATCTCCGGCTCCATGCTCGCCAAGCTGAAGTGCACGTACGTGGCCGTCGGCCACAGCGAGCGCCGCCAGTACCACGGCGAGAGCGACGAGCTCTGCAACACCAAGGTCAAGGCCGCCTTCCAGCACGGGCTCACCCCGATCCTCTGCGTCGGCGAGGGCCTCGACGTCCGCAAGGCCGGCGAGCAGGTTCCCCACACGCTCGCCCAGCTCGACGGCGGCCTGAAGGACATCCCGGCCGAGCAGGCCGGGACGGTCGTGATCGCCTACGAGCCGGTGTGGGCCATCGGCACCGGCGAGGTCGCCACCCCCGAGGACGCGCAGGAGGTCTGCGGGGCGATCCGCGGCCGGCTCGCCGAGCTGTACTCCCAGGAACTGGCCGACAAGGTGCGCATCCAGTACGGCGGTTCCGTCAAGTCCTCCAACGTCGCCGCGATCATGGCGCAGCCGGACGTGGACGGCGCCCTGGTGGGCGGCGCGGCGCTGGACGCGGACGAGTTCGTCAAGATCGTTCGGTTCCGCGACCAGTGAGCTGACGGGCGGGGCCCGTGCCCGGGCGGGGAGCGGCCCGGCGGGCCGGCCACCGGTACGGGCCCCGGTCCGCCCCCCGGGGCGGACCGGCGGCCGAGAGTATGCGGTGGGGCGGATCCGTCGTACCCTTGCGGGGGCCGGGCAGGCTCGTGAAGAGCCGCCGGCCCCCGCCGTCCGTAGAAGTCCGAGAGATTTGCCAGGAAGAGGGACCAGCCGTGGTTATGGGGTTCTCGATCGCCCTGCTCGTCTTCAGCGCGCTGCTGATGCTGCTGGTGCTGATGCACAAGGGGAAGGGCGGCGGTCTCTCCGACATGTTCGGCGGCGGTATGCAGTCGTCCGTCGGTGGCTCGTCCGTCGCCGAGCGCAACCTGGACCGGATCACCGTGGTGGTCGGTCTGCTGTGGTTCGCCTGCATTGTCGTTCTCGCGCTGCTGGTGAAGCTGGACGGCTGAGCCATCGGTTCCGCGTCTCGGGAAGGGGTGTAACTCCAATCACTGGACGCGCGTTGGGCCTTACGTAGACTGGGGCATCTTCGAGCACCATCACGCAGGGAGTTACGACCGTGGCAAGTGGCAACGCGATCCGGGGAAGCCGGGTCGGAGCGGGGCCGATGGGGGAGGCCGAGCGGGGCGAATCCGCGCCGCGTCTCCGCATCTCCTTCTGGTGCTCCAACGGGCACGAGACGCAGCCGAGCTTCGCCAGTGACGCGCAGGTGCCGGACACCTGGGACTGTCCGCGGTGCGGTTTCCCGGCAGGCCAGGACCGGGACAACCCGCCGGACCCGCCGCGCACCGAGCCGTACAAGACGCATCTGGCGTATGTGCGGGAGCGGCGCAGCGACGCGGACGGTGAGGCGATCCTGGCCGAGGCGCTCGCGAAACTCCGCGGCGAGATCTGATCAGTTGAGGGGCCCTGCCCGCCTTGTGCGGGCAGGGCCCCTCGTCATGCGCGGGGGGCGCGCCGTTCGCCCGGCTGATCAATTAGGTTGGAGGGGCAGCGGGGCAAGCAGGCAGGTACGAGGAGAAGTGGGCTGATGTCCGAGAAGAAAGCAGAAAGCCGTACCAGGCTCAATCGGATGCCCGAGTGGACCGCGCTCGGCGAGCACCGTGAGCGACTGGGCGACACCCACCTGCGGGAGCTGTTCGACGCCGACCCCGGGCGGGGCGCCGCGTACACCCTGCGCGTCGGTGACCTGTATCTGGACTACTCCAAGCACCTGGTGACCGACGAGACGCTGGGGCTGCTGCGCGAGCTCGCCGCGGCCACCGGGGTGGTCGGACTGCGGGACGCGATGTTCCGCGGCGAGAGGATCAACACCACCGAGGACCGGGCCGTCCTCCACACCGCGCTGCGCGCCCCGCGCGACGCGGTGATCGAGGTCGACGGCGAGAACGTGGTCCCCGCGGTGCACGCGGTGCTCGACCGGATGGCCGCCTTCGCGGAGCGGATCCGCTCCGGCGAGTGGACCGGCCACACCGGCAGGCCGATCAAGAACGTGGTGAACATCGGCATCGGCGGTTCGGACCTGGGCCCGGCCATGGCGTACGAGGCGCTGCGCTCCTACACCCGGCGCGACCTGACCTTCCGGTTCGTCTCCAACGTCGACGGGGCCGACCTGCACGAGGCGATCCGCGACCTGGACGCGGCCGAGACGCTGTTCGTCATCGCCTCCAAGACCTTCACCACCATCGAGACGATCACCAACGCCACCTCCGCGCGCGACTGGCTGCTCACCGGGCTGAATGCCGGTCAGGAGGCCGTCGCCAAGCACTTCGTGGCGCTGTCGACCAATGCCGGGAAGGTCGAGGACTTCGGCATCGACACCGCCAACATGTTCGAGTTCTGGGACTGGGTCGGCGGCCGGTACTCGTTCGACTCCGCCATCGGCCTCTCCCTGATGATCGCCGTCGGACCCGACCGCTTCCGGGAGATGCTCGACGGCTTCCGCCTGGTCGACGAGCACTTCCGCACCGCGCCGCCCGAGGAGAACGCGCCGCTGCTGCTGGGTCTGCTGGGTGTCTGGTACGGCGCGTTCTTCGACGCGCAGTCCCACGCCGTGCTGCCCTACAGCCACTACCTGTCGAAGTTCACGGCGTACCTCCAGCAGCTCGACATGGAGTCCAACGGCAAGTCCGTCGACCGCGACGGCAGGCCGGTGGACTGGCAGACCGGACCGGTCGTGTGGGGCACCCCCGGCACCAACGGGCAGCACGCCTACTACCAGCTGATCCACCAGGGCACCAAGGTCGTCCCGGCCGACTTCATCGGCTTCGCCAAGCCGGTCGAGGACCTGCGGCCCGGCCTGGTCGCGCAGCACGACCTGCTGATGGCCAACTTCTTCGCCCAGACCCAGGCGCTGGCCTTCGGCAAGACGCCCGACGAGGTACGGGCCGAGGGCGTCCCGGAGGAGCTGGTGCCGCACAAGACCTTCCGCGGCAACCACCCCACCACCACCGTGCTGGCCGACGAACTGACCCCGTCCGTACTGGGGCAGCTCATCGCGCTGTACGAGCACAAGGTCTTCGTCCAGGGCGCGATCTGGAACATCGACTCCTTCGACCAGTGGGGCGTCGAGCTCGGCAAGGTGCTGGCCAAGCGGATCGAACCGGTGCTCACCGGCGGGGGGACCGGCGAGCGGCTGGACAGTTCGACCGCCGCGCTCGCCGACCGCTACCGCGCGCTGCGAGGTCGCTGAACCGATGACCACGGGGGAGAGCGCGGTACGGCTGCGACCGCCGCGTCACACGCTGAACGAGCGGGTCGTCGCCTGGTGGCGCACCCAGTGGCTGCTGCTGACCGCCGTGCCGGTGGCGGTCCTGGCCGTGCTGGCGGCGGTCATCCAGCCCGCCAGGACCTGGCTGCTGGTCCCGGCGGCGGTCCTGGCGGTGCTCGGGGCGGTCTGCGCCGCGTTCCTCCCCCGCTGGTGGTACACGGTCCACCGGTGGGAGGTCACGGACGACGCCGTCTACGTCCGCACCGGCTACCTCCGGCAGGAGTGGCGGATCGCGCCGATGTCCCGGATCCAGACCGTGGACACCGTGCGCGGCCCGCTGGAGCAGGCGTTCCGGCTCGCCACGGTCACCGTCACCACCGCCTCCGCCAAGGGCGCCGTCAGGATCGAGGGCCTCGACCACGAGCTGGCCGCCGAACTCGCCGAGCGGCTGACCCGCATCACCCGGGCCACACCCGGGGACGCGACATGACCGGGCCCGGCGGGCACCGGGACGGCTGGCTCCGGCTCGACCGGCGCACCCTGCTGGTCACCGCCCTGGCCATGGCCGGGGTGGCGGCCGGCGGCTCGGTGCCGGTCTTCCTCGGACTGGCCGGCGCGTTGCCCGCCCCCCGGGCGCTCGGCCTGGTGCTCGCCGGAGCGGTGCTGCTCGTCGCCGGGGCGGTGGGCGCCGACTACGTACGCTGGCGCCGCACCCGGTACCGCCTCGGAGCCGACCGGGCCGAGCTGCACACCGGGCTGTTCCTGGTGAAGCGCCGTTCGCTGGCCCGTGAGCGGATCCGCAGCGTCGATCTGACGGCGCATCCGCTGCTGCGCCTCCTCGGGCTGGTGAAGGTCCGCATCGGCACCGGTGAGCACACCGGCGGCGGCGAGTCCACGCTGGAGCTGGACCCGGTCACCCGGGCCGAGGGCGAGCGGCTGCGGCGTGAACTGCTCGACCGCGCCCGGGACCCCGGGCCCGGAAGCCACCCGGACGGGGAACTGGCCGCTCTCGACCCCGGCTGGATCCGGTACGCCCCGCTCTCCTTCGTCGCCCCCCTGCTGGGCGGCGCGGCGGCGGGCTCCGTGATGCAGGTCAGCGACTGGTTCGGTGCCCAGCGCCAGGTCATCGACTGGATGGGCGACCGGTTCGCGGACACGCCACTGGTGTGGACCGTGGTGGCACTCGCCGCCGCCGCCCTCCTCGCGGGCGTCGTCGGCTCCCTCGGCCTGTGGGTCGAGATGTGGTGGAACTACCGGCTGGAACGCGAGCCCGGCGGCACGCTCCGGGTCCGGCGGGGCCTGCTCACCTCCCGCTCCCTGTCCGTCGAGGAGCGGCGGCTGCGCGGGGTGGAGCTTGTCGAGCCGCTCGGCGTCCGGACGTGCCGCGCCGCCCGGGTCGACGCGATCGCCACCGGCATCACCGCCGGGAAGGACGACCGGCACGGCGACCACAGGACGCTGCTGCCGGCGGTGCCCCGAGCGCTGGCCGACGAGGTGGCGGCTCGGGTCCTGCGCGAGAGCGCCGCGCCCACCGGCGCGCCGCTCACCGGCCACCCGCGCGCGGCCCGTGCCCGGCGCCTGCGCTGGTCCCTGACGGCCGCGCTGGTGCCGGTGGTGGCCCTCGCCGTCCTCGGGGCCGTACTCACCGACGTCCTGCTGTACGTCGCCGGGGTCTGCGCGCTGGTACTGGTGCCGCTCGCGGTGGTCCTGGCTCTCGACGCGTACCGCGCCCTGGGGCACGGCATCACCGGCGGCTACCTGGTGACCCGCTCCGGCACGGTGCGGCGCACCACGGCCGCCCTCCAGCGGCCCGGGGTCATCGGCTGGACGGTGCGGCAGTCGTACTTCCAGCGCCGTGCCGGACTGCTCACGCTGACCGCGACGACGGCGGCCGGCTCCGGGGCGTATCACGTGTACGACGCCGGACAGAGCGAAGGGCTGGGGTTCGCGGCCGCGGCCGTCCCCGGCCTGCTGGAGCCGTTCCTGGAACGAAGCGAGCCGGGCGACGCGTGAGCCCCGGCCCGCGCGCCCGTAAGCCGGCCCAGGCGCCTTGCGCGGATGGACACCGCCGGCCCGAGCGGGCACGGCCGGTCCTGGTCGCCGCCCGGCCCGCGGCCGGCCGAGCGGCCCGCCCGGACGGCGAAGGGCCCGGTCCGCCCTGTCGGCGGAACCGGGCCCCGGCCCAGGTGGGCCGACGGACGCTCAGGCCGTGTCGGGCCGGCGCGGGCCGCGCGGCAGCCGGGAGGCGGCCGCCTCGTCCAGCAGCCACAGCGTCCGGGAGCGGCCGTGGGCACCGGCCGCGGGGGCCCGTACCTCGTCCGCGCCCGACAGGGCGACCGCCGCCGCCTCCGCCTTGTCCTCGCCCGCCGCCAGCAGCCACACCTCACGCGCCGCCCGGATGGCCGGGAGCGTCAGGGAGATCCTGGTCGGCGGCGGCTTGGGCGCACCGCGCACGCCGACGACCGCGCGCCCGGTCTCCCGTACCGCCGGCGACTCCGGGAAGAGGGAGGCGACATGCGTGTCCGGCCCGACGCCCAGCAGCAGGACGTCGAACGCGGGCACCAGGACATCGCCCGCCGTGCCCGGCCCGCCGTGCTCGCGCCGGGCCGCCCCGGCCAGTTCCTCCGCGTACGCCGCGGCCGCGGCGTCCACGTCCGTGCCGTGCGCCCCGCCCGCGGCCGGCATCGGATGCACCCGCGCCGGGTCGAGCGGGACGCTGTCGAGCAGCGCCGCGCGGGCCTGGGTGTCGTTGCGGTCCGGGTCGCCGTCCGGCAGGAACCGCTCGTCGCCCCACCACAGGTCCAGGCGCGACCAGTCGACCGCGTCCCGGGCCGGAGCCGAACCGAGCGCCGCGAGCAGGCCGTTGCCGTTGCGGCCGCCGGTGAGGACCACCGAGGCGGAGCCCCGGGCGGCCTGGGCGTCCACGACGGCCGTGATCAGCCGGGCCGCCGCGGCCTGCGCCATCAGCTCCTTGTCGCGGTGCACCACGAGCCGCGGCGCGACGCTCACTTGGTGGCCGCCTTCCTGGCCGCGGCCGACGCTTTCTTCGCGCCCGGGGCGGCCTTGCCCCCGGCCGGCGCGCCTTCGCCGGCGCCCTCACCGGCCGACGGGCCCGCCCCGGTGTTGTCCCCGGTGGTCCCGGTGGTCCCGGCCGTCTCGCCGCCGGCCCCGCCGGAGCCCTCGCGGGCCTGCTCGCCCAGCCGGTCGACCCCGTAGCGCAGCGCGGAAGCGTAGGTGTCGTCCGGGTCCAGCCGGCGTAGCTCCTCGGCGATCAGCTCGGAGGTCTCGCGGCGCTTGAGCGCCACCGCGCGGTCCGGCTGGCCCTCGATGGAGAGGGTGGCCAGAGAACCGTCCGCGCGGTCCAGGACGATGGGACCGGCGTCCGTCTCCAGCCGTACGGCGGTCAGCCCGGGCCCCTGCGACTGCGAGCGCTTCACCGGGATCTTCAGCCGGTCGGCCAGCCACATGGCCAGCAGCTCCACGCTGGGGTTGAACTCCTCGCCCTCCACCTCGGCCGCGTTGACCTCGCAGGCGACCTGGTCCAGAGCCGCCGCCAGCATCGAGCGCCAAGGGGTGATCCGGGTCCAGGACAGGTCCGTGTCACCCGGGGTGTACGCCTCGGCGCGCGCGGTCAGCTCCTTGACCGGGTGCTCCGCGTTGTACGTGTCGGTGACCCGGCGCTGGGCCAGCGCGCCCAGCGGGTCCTTGGCCGGGTCCAGCGGGGCGTTCACCGGCCACCAGACCACCACGGGGGCGTCCGGCAGCAGCAGCGGCAGGACCACCGACTGGGCGTGGTCGATGACCTCGCCGTACAGCCGCAGCACCACCGTCTCGCCGGTGCCCGCGTCGATACCCACCCGGACCTCGGCGTCCAGGCGCGCCTGGGCACGGTCCCGGGGGGAGCGCGAGACGCGCTTGATGACGACGAGCTTGCGCGAGGGGTGCTCGCGGGACGCCTCGTTGGCGGCCTTGAGGGCGTCGTAGGCGTTCTCCTCGTCGGTGACGATGACCAGGGTGAGCACCATGCCGACGGCCGGCGTTCCGATGGCCCGCCGTCCCTGCACCAGCGCCTTGTTGATCTTGCTCGACGTGGTGTCCGTAAGGTCGATCTTCATGGCCGGCGCCAGCTCCGTCCGTCTCGTGCGAGCATTTCGTCCGCCTCGACCGGACCCCAGGTCCCGGACTGGTACTGCGCGGGCTTGCCGTGCCGGTCCCAGTACTGCTCGATCGGGTCGAGGATCTTCCAGGACAGCTCGACCTCCTCGGTGCGCGGGAAGAGGTTGGAGTCACCGAGCAGGACGTCGAGGATGAGCCGCTCGTACGCCTCCGGGCTGGACTCCGTGAAGGACTCGCCGTACGCGAAGTCCATGGAGACGTCCCGCACCTCCATCGAGGTGCCCGGCACCTTGGAGCCGAACCGCATGGTCACGCCCTCGTCCGGCTGGACGCGGATGACCAGGGCGTTGTGGCCCAGCTCCTCCGTCGCCGTGTGGTCGAAGGGGGAGTGCGGGGCGCGCTGGAAGACGACCGCGATCTCGGTGACGCGGCGGCCCAGGCGCTTGCCGGTCCGCAGGTAGAAGGGGACGCCCGCCCAGCGGCGGTTGTCGATCGCCAGCTTGATCGCGGCGTAGGTGTCGGTCTTCGACCGGGGGTCGATGCCCTCTTCCTCCAGGTAGCCGACGGCCTTGGCGCCGCCCTGCCACCCGGCCGCGTACTGGCCGCGCACCGTGGACCTGCCCAGGTCCTTGGGCAGCCGTACCGCGCCCAGCACCTTGGTCTTCTCGGCGGCCAGCGCGTCGGCGTCGAAGGAGGCGGGTTCCTCCATCGCGGTCAGCGCGAGCAGCTGGAGCAGGTGGTTCTGGATGACGTCACGCGCGGCGCCGATGCCGTCGTAGTACCCGGCACGGCCGCCGATGCCGATGTCCTCGGCCATGGTGATCTGGACGTGGTCGACGTAGGACCGGTTCCAGATCGGCTCGAAGAGGGTGTTGGCGAAGCGCAGCGCCAGGATGTTCTGGACGGTCTCCTTGCCCAGGTAGTGGTCGATCCGGAAGACCTGGTCGGGCGCGAAGACCTCGTGGACGATCTCGTTGAGCTCCTTGGCGGAGGCCAGGTCGTGACCGAAGGGCTTCTCGATGACCGCGCGCCGCCAGGAACCGCCCGCCTGTTCGGCGAGCTGGTGCTTCTTCAGCTGCTGGACCACCACGGGGAAGAACTTGGGCGGTACGGAGAGGTAGAAGGCGAAGTTGCCACCGGTGCCCTGGGCCTGGTCGAGCTCCTCCATCGTCTTCTTCAGGGTCTCGAACGCCTCGTCGTCGTCGAAGTTGCCCTGGACGAAGCGCATGCCCTGGCTCAGCTGCTGCCAGACCTCCTCCCGGAACGGCGTACGGGCGTGCTGCTTGACCGCCTGGTAGACCTCGTCGGCGAAGTCCTCGTCGTGCCACTCGCGACGGGCGAAGCCGATCAGCGAGAAGCCCGGCGGCAGCAGACCGCGGTTGGCCAGGTCGTAGACAGCAGGCATCAGCTTTTTACGGGACAAATCGCCCGTGACGCCGAAGATCACCAGACCCGACGGCCCCGCGATGCGCGGGAGCCGTCGGTCAGCGGCGTCACGGAGCGGATTCGCTCCATGAACTGCGTTCAAGGTTTACGCCTCCGAAGGGGCGAGGCGCTTGAGCTCCGCCTCGGTCGACTTGAGCAGGTCGTTCCAGGACGCCTCGAACTTGTCGACGCCCTCGTCCTCGAGGAGCCGGACCACCTCGTCGTAGGAGATGCCCAGCCTCTCCAAGGCGTCCAGGTCGGCACGGGCCTGCTCGTAGGTGCCGGCGATGGTGTTGCCCCGGATGTCGCCGTGGTCGGCGGTGGCCTCCAGGGTGGCCTCCGGCATGGTGTTCACCGTGCCCGGGGCGACGAGGTCGTCGACGTACAGGGTGTCCTTGTACGCCGGGTCCTTCACACCGGTCGAAGCCCACAGCGGACGCTGCCGGTTGGCCTGCGCCTTGTCCAGCGCCGCCCAGCGGTCGGAGGAGAAGACCTCCTCGTACGCCTGGAACGCCAGCCGCGCGTTGGCGAGGGCCGCCTTGCCGCGCAGCGCCTTGGCCTCGTCGGTGCCCAGCGAGTCCAGCCGCTTGTCGATCTCGGTGTCCACCCGGGACACGAAGAAGGACGCCACGGAGTGGATCTTCGACAGGTCCAGGCCGCGCTCCTTGGCCTTCTCCAGGCCGGCCAGGTAGGCGTCCATGACCTTGCGGTAGCGCTCCAGCGAGAAGATCAGCGTGACGTTGACGCTGATGCCGAGGCCGATGACCTCGGTGATCGCCGGCAGGCCCGCCTCGGTGGCCGGGATCTTGATGAGCGTGTTCGGCCGGTCCACCAGCCACGCGAGCTGCTTGGCCTCGGCGACCGTCGCCCTGGTGTGGTGCGCCAGGCGCGGGTCGACCTCGATGGAGACCCGGCCGTCCTGGCCCTGGGTCGCGTCGTGGACCGGGCGCAGGATGTCGGCGGCGTCGCGGACGTCCGCCGTCGTGATCATGCGGATGGCTTCCTCGACGGTCACCTCACGGGCCGCCAGGTCCGACAGCTGCTGGTCGTAGCCGTCGCCCTGCGAGATGGCCTTCTGGAAGATCGAGGGGTTGGTGGTGACGCCCACGACGTGCTGCTGGTCGATCAGCTCGGCCAGGTTGCCGGAGGTGATCCGCTTGCGCGACAGGTCGTCCAGCCAGATCGCGACGCCTTCGTCGGAGAGGCGCTTGAGTGCGTCTGTCATGAGAATTGCATCTCCTACTAGTTCGGATACCGGCGTCAGCGCGCTGCGGCTTCGAGCGATTCCCGGGCGGCGGCGGCCACGTTCTCCGCCGTGAAGCCGTACTCCCGGAAGAGCACCTTGGCGTCCGCCGAGGCACCGAAGTGCTCCAGCGAGACGATGCGGCCCGCGTCACCCACGTACCGGTGCCAGGTCAGGCCGATCCCGGCCTCGACCGCGACCCGCGCCTTCACCGACGGCGGCAGCACGGCATCCCGGTACCCCTGGTCCTGCTCCTCGAACCACTCGACGCACGGCATCGAGACGACCCGGGTGGCCACGCCCTCCGCCTGGAGCCGCTCGCGGGCCTCCACGGCCAGGTGCACCTCGGAGCCGGTGGCGATCAGCACGACCTGCGGCTCGCCGCCCTCGGCCTCGGCCAGCACGTAACCACCGCGCGCGGTGTCCTCGTTGGGCTCGTACGTCGGAACGCCCTGGCGGGTCAGCGCCAGACCGTGCGGGGCGCCCTTGCCGAACTCCTTGGTCCAGCGGCGCAGGACCTCGCGCCAGGCGATGGCGGTCTCGTTGGCGTCGGCCGGGCGGACCACGTTCAGGCCCGGGATGGCGCGCAGCGAGGCCAGGTGCTCCACCGGCTGGTGGGTCGGGCCGTCCTCGCCCAGACCGATCGAGTCGTGCGTCCACACGTACGTCACCGGCAGGTGCATCAGGGCGGACAGCCGGACGGCGTTGCGCATGTAGTCGGAGAACACCAGGAAGGTGCCGCCGTAGATGCGGGTGTTGCCGTGCAGCGCGATGCCGTTCATCTCCGCGGCCATGGAGTGCTCGCGGATGCCGAAGTGGACGGTGCGGCCGTACGGGTCGGCCTCCGGCAGCGGGTTGCCCTTGGGCAGGAACGACGACGTCTTGTCGATGGTGGTGTTGTTGGACCCGGCCAGGTCGGCGGAGCCGCCCCACAGCTCGGGGATCACACCGCCCAGCGCCTGGAGGACCTTGCCGGAGGCGGCGCGGGTGGCGATCGCCTTGCCGGACTCGAAGACCGGGAGCTTCTCCTCCCAGCCGGCCGGCAGCTCGCCCGCGGCGATGCGGTCGAACTCGGCGGCGCGCCCGGGGTTGGCGTCGCGCCACTCCTGGAGGCTCTTCTCCCACTCGGCGCGGGCCTCGCGGCCGCGGTCGAGGGCGGCGCGGGTGTGCGCGATGACCTCGTCGGAGACCTCGAAGCTCTGCTCCGGGTCGAAGCCGAGGACCCGCTTGGTGGCCGCGACCTCCTCGTCGCCGAGCGCCGAGCCGTGCGCGGCCTCGGTGTTCTGCGCGTTGGGCGCGGGCCAGGCGATGATCGAGCGCATCGCGATGAACGAGGGGCGCTCGGTCTCGGCCTTGGCGGCCTGGATCGCCGCGAAGAGCGCCTCGGGGTCGAGGTCGCCGTTCTCCTTGGGCTCCACGCGCTGCACGTGCCAGCCGTACGCCTCGTACCGCTTGGTGACGTCCTCGGAGACGGCGGTCTCGGTGTCGCCCTCGATCGAGATGTGGTTGTCGTCCCACAGCAGCACCAGGTTGCCGAGCTTCTGGTGCCCGGCCATCGAGGACGCCTCCGCGGAGATGCCCTCCTGGAGGCAGCCGTCACCGGCGATGCAGTAGACGAAGTGGTCGAACGGCGAGGTGCCGGGCGCCGCCTCCGGGTCGAACAGGCCGCGCTCGTAGCGGGCGGCCATCGCCATGCCCACGGCGTTGGCCACACCCTGGCCCAGCGGGCCGGTCGTCGTCTCGACGCCGACCGTGTGGCCGTACTCCGGGTGGCCCGGGGTCTTCGAGCCCCAGGTGCGGAAGGCCTTCAGGTCGTCCAGCTCCAGGCCGAAGCCGGCCAGGTAGAGCTGGATGTACAGCGTCAGGGACGAGTGGCCCGCGGACAGCACGAAGCGGTCACGGCCCGTCCAGTCGGCGTCCGCCGGGTCGTGCCGCATCACCTTCTGGAAGAGGGTGTACGCGGCCGGGGCCAGGCTCATCGCCGTACCAGGATGGCCGTTGCCGACCTTCTGTACGGCGTCCGCGGCCAGGACACGGACGGTGTCAACGGCCCGCTGGTCCAATTCGGTCCACTCGAGGTCTGTGGTGGTCGGCTTGGTGCTCACCCTGAGTCAGGGCTCCTCTCCACATGTCGAATACCGGTGACGTAGATCCCACCGGCCGTTGTCGAGCCTACCCCCGTGGGAACGTGCATTTTTTCGAGTCATTCCAGAGTGCGGGCAGCGGTCGCTGTCCGCCTCCTGACTGGGCCGTCGCCCATTCACCATGTGTATACGGGGCCGCTCATCTGACCGCTCATTCGCGCCTCTTCCTTAGCTCAATCGAGCGGCAATCCGCCCTTTCACGCACCCGGTCCAACACGACCCACCCCACCGGAGGACGAGGTATGGGCAACGTCTACAGTGGCGTGGTACGCGCGAGTCTCGACCGGGCCCTCACCGTCCGGAGCGGCTCGCTGGGATGTCTCTGTCAGGGGTGTGCGTGACGGCCGTCGAATCCCGTCCGGCGGGTGTGGGTACCTCCCAGGCCCGAAGGGCTATGGGGGAGCTCGGGACGAGCGCGGGCAAGCGGCCGTTCGGGGCCCGTGTCAAGGCTTTCGTGGCGCTGACGAAGCCGCGGATCATCGAGCTGCTGCTGATCACCACGGTCCCGGTGATGTTCCTCGCCGAACAGGGCGTCCCCGACCTGTGGCTGGTGCTCGCCACCTGCCTGGGCGGCTACCTCTCCGCGGGCGGCGCGAACGCGCTGAACATGTACATCGACCGCGACATCGACGCCCTGATGGACCGCACCTCGCAGCGGCCCCTGGTCACCGGGATGGTCTCGCCCCGCGAGGGCCTGGTCTTCGGCCTCACCCTGGCCGTGGTCTCCACGCTCTGGTTCGGCCTGCTGGTCAACTGGCTGTCCGCCTGGCTGTCGCTGGGCGCGCTGCTCTTCTACGTCGTCGTCTACACGATGATCCTCAAGCGGCGTACCGCCCAGAACATCGTCTGGGGCGGTATCGCGGGCTGCATGCCGGTGCTGATCGGCTGGTCCGCCGTCACCGACTCGATGTCCTGGGCCGCCGTCATCCTCTTCCTCGTCATCTTCTTCTGGACTCCGCCGCACTACTGGCCGCTGTCGATGAAGGTGAAGGAGGACTACGCGCGGGTGGGCGTGCCCATGCTCCCGGTCGTCGCCTCCAACAAGGTCGTGGCCCGCCAGATCGTCCTCTACAGCTGGGTCATGGTCGCCGTCTCGCTGCTGCTGACGCCGCTCGGCTACACCGGCTGGTTCTACACCTCGGTGGCGCTGGCGACCGGCGGCTGGTGGCTGTGGGAGGCGCACGGGCTGCAGAACCGGGCCAAGGCGGGCGAGACCGGCGGCAAGCTCAAGGAGATGCGGCTGTTCCACTGGTCCATCACCTATGTCTCCCTGCTGTTCGTCGCCGTGGCGGTGGACCCCTTCCTGCGCTAGCGGCCCCCCGGCCCCGCCGACGGGCGGACCACGTGGTCAAGGCCACGTGGCCCGCCCGTCGCCAGTTCGATCTACCCGCGAGTAGCATCCTGTTCCATGGCAGAGACCGCACAGAGCGTTGAGACCAGCGAGCAGGACGCCGGGCAGGACGCCCGCGCCGAGCGCAAGGCCGCCCGGCTCGCCAAGCAGATCCAGGCGTTCGCCGGGGAGCACGGCGGCGCCGAGGGGCAGCTCGCCCACCTCGGGCAGATGGGCACCCGGATCGTCCTCGTCGGCGAGGACGGCGGCTGGGGCGACCTCGTCGCGCCCACGCACCAGGTCGCGCGGCGCGCCGCCGACCTGGCCGGGATCACCCTGCACGAGAACTTCGACGGCGAGTTCGCGGCGAAGGTGCGCACCGGCCCGTACGAGTGGAGCCGGATGGCCGGCATCCAGGTCGGCGGCCCGTCCAACGACCGGACCGACTGAGGCAACACCTCGCGCCGGGTTCGCCCGTTGGGACCGGTGGAAGCAGCCGTCCACCGCGTCCCGCAGGGAGCCCTCGTGATGATCGACACCCCGACGCTGGTGGACCAGTACTGCCACGGGGTGCTCCGCACCGAGCTGGGTCTCGGCACGTTCGAGGCGCGCCTGGGCCCCGGCGCCGGGCCGCCCGCGCCCGGCACCACCTTCTTCGACACCCAGACCGGGTTCGCGGTACGGCGCTGGTGCCCGCCGCTGCTCGGTCTGGAGCCGCACTGCCCGCCCGCCCACTACCTGGCCCGAAGACGGGAGCTCGGCGTCCTGGAGACGGGCCGGCGGCTGCTGAGGGCCACCGGGATCGACACCTATCTGGTGGACACCGGGCTGCCCGGCGACCTGACCGGGCCGGTGGAGATGGCCGCGGCCGGCGCGGCCGAGGCCCATGAGGTCGTCCGCCTGGAACCGCTGGCCCAGCAGGTCGCCGACACCTCCGGCACCGTGGACGCCCTGCTCGCCAACCTCGCCGAGGCGGTCCACGCAGCGGCCGGCTCCGCCGTCGCCTTCGCCTCGGCCGCCGGGGTGCGCCCCGCCCTGGCCCTGACGCCCGAGCCGCCCGGGCCCGGTGAGGTGCGGGGCGCCGCGGGCCGCTGGCTGGCCGGGCGGCGGGCCGGCGACGAACTCACCGACCCGGTGCTGCTGCGGCACCTGCTGTGGATCGCGGTGTCCTCGGGACGGCCGCTCCAGCTCCACGTCGGCGTGGCCGGCCCCGTACCGCTCGCCGCCTTCGCCGAGGCCACCGCCGGACTGGGCACCGACCTGGTGCTCCTGCACGGCTACCCGTACCACCGGCAGGTCGCGTACCTGGCGGCCGTCCACCCGCATGTGTACGCCGACCTCCTGGGTAACGCCCTGGCGCGGACCGGGGCGCGGGCGGCGGCCGTACTGGCCGAGACCCTGGAGCTCGCGCCGTTCGGGAAGCTGATGTTCTCCAGCGGCGGGGGGACGCTGCCCGAGCTGCACCTGGTCGGCGCCCGGGTCTTCCGGGAGGGGCTGGGCCGGGTGCTGGCCGACTGGGCCGGCGACGGGGCCTGGTCGCGCCGGGACGCGGAGCGGGTCGCCGGCATGATCGCCTCGGGCAACGCCCGGCGCGTCTACGGGCTCAGGCGGTCGTGAGCGCCCCGTCCGGCCGGACGGGTGCCTCGTCGGCGGCCCGGGCGGCCGGACGCTCGCGCAGGGACAGTGCCAGGCGCAGCACCGCGATCCACATCAGCGCCGAGCCGAGCATGTGCAGGCCCACCAGTACCTCGGGGACCCCGGTGAAGAACTGCACGTAACCGATGCCGCCCTGGGCCACCAGTACCAGCAGCAGGTCCCGGGCGCGGGCCCGGGTGTCGCGGGGGGCGTCCACCACCCGCAGCACGAAGAACATGGCCAGCGCGAGCGCGCACACCACCCACGCGAAGAGCGCGTGGACCTGGGCGACGGACGTGTAGTCGAACGGCATGCGCGGCACGTCGCTGCTGTCGCCGGCGTGCTTGCCGGAGCCCGTCACGGTCGTACCGGCCGCCACCAGCAGTCCGGCCACCACCACCAGTGTCCAGCCGAGCTTGCGCACCGGTCCCGGCACCCGCGGGCGCGCCGGGCCGTCGCCCTCACCGGCGCGTACCCAGGTGATCACGGTCACCGTGAGCAGGGCGTTGGCGGCGAGGAAGTGGACGGCCACCGTCCACGGGTTGAGCTCCAGCCGCACGGTGATGCCGCCGATCACCGCGTTGAGCACCACGATCCAGAACTGCAGCCAGCCCAGACGGCTCAACCGCCGCCGCCACGGCTTGGCGGCACGGGCCGCGACGATCACCCAGCCCACCGCCGCGGACACCACGTACGTCAGCATCCGGTTGCCGAACTCGATCGCGCCGTGGACACCCTGCTCGGAGGTGGTGAACAGGCTGTCGTCCGTGCACTTGGGCCAGGTGTCGCAGCCGAGGCCGGAACCTGTCAGCCGGACGGCGCCACCGGTCACGATGATCACGACGGTCATGACGACGGCGGAGAGCGCGGCGCGCCGGAGCGTCCTGGGGGAGGGCGTCCAGCGCCGGGCGATGTGGGCGAGGGGGGTCAACACGCGCTCCATGGTAGGCGGGCGCTTGTGCACGGATTCACGAGGGGTGCGGAACGGACACGGGGCTCACTCCCAGCGGAAGAACCGCGCCGCCGCGCCCAGCCCCAGCACCGCCCACGCGGCCAGGATCCCCAGCTCGGCGCCCGGCAGCCCGCCCCCGTGCCGCAGCACGTCCCGCAGCCCTTCGGAGAGCGCCGAGATGGGCAGCAGCTCCAGCACCGACCGCGCCGCCCCGGGGAACCTGTCCAGCGGCACGATCACCCCGCCGCCCACCAGCAGCAGCAGGAACACCAGGTTGGCGGCGGCCAGGGTCGCCTCCGCCCGCAGCGTGCCGGCCATCAGCAGCCCGAGGCCCGAGAACGCCGCCGTACCCAGTACGAGCAGCAGCAGCACCCACAGCGGGTTGCCCCGCGGCGACCAGCCCAGCGCCAGGGCGATCACCGTCAGCAGGACGATCTGGAGCACCTCGGTGACCAGCACCGCCAGGGTCTTGGCGGTCATCAGCGCCCAGCGGGGCAGCGGGGAGGCGCCCAGCCGCTTGAGCACCCCGTACCGCCGCTCGAAGCCGGTCGCGATGGCCTGGCCGGTGAAGGCCGTGGACATCACGGCGAGCGCCAGGACGCCCGGGGCGAGGAAGTCCACCGCCCGGCCCTCGCCGGTGTCGACGACGTCGACCGTGGAGAACAGCACCAGCAGGAGGGACGGGATCACCACGGTGAGCAGCAGCTGCTCCCCGTTGCGCAGCAGCATCCTGGTCTCGAACGCGGCCTGCGCGACGATCATCCTGCCGACCGGCGCGGCGCCCGGCCTGGGGGTGTGGGTACCGGCGCTCATCAGCGCAGCTCCTTGCCGGTGAGCGTGAGGAACACGTCTTCGAGGGTGTGGCGCTCGACCGCGATGCCCTCGGGCATCACCCCGTGCTGCGCGCACCACGTGGTGACCGTGGCGAGCAGCTGGGGATCGACCGTGCCGCTGATGCGGTACGCGCCCGGGGTGAGCTCGGCGGCGGCCGTCCCGTGGGGCAGTGCCTTCAGCAGCGAGGCGAGGTCCAGGCCGGGACGGCCGGTGAAGCTCAGGGTGTTCTCGGCGCCGCCCCGGCACAGCTCCTCGGGGCTGCCCTGGGCGACGACCCGGCCCGCGTCGATGATCGCTATGTCGTCGGCGAGCTCTTCGGCCTCGTCCATGTAGTGCGTGGTCAGCACGGTCGTGACCCCGTCGGCGCGCAGCTCGCGCACCAGCTCCCAGGTCGACCGGCGGGCCTGCGGGTCCAGGCCGGCGGTCGGCTCGTCCAGGAAGACCAGCTCGGGCCGGCCGACGACGGCCATGGCGAGCGCCAGGCGCTGCTGCTGGCCGCCGGAGAGCCGGCGGTAGGTGGTGCGCCCGCAGGAGCCGAGTCCGAGGCGCTCGATCAGCGCGTCCACGTCCAGGGGGTGGGCGTGCAACCTGGCCATGTGCCGCAGCATCTCGTCGGCGCGGGCGCCGGAGTAGACGCCGCCGGACTGGAGCATCACGCCGACGCGGGGCCGCAGCCGCGCCGCGTCGGTGACGGGGTCCAGGCCGAGGACGCGCACGGTGCCGGAATCGGCGCGGCGGTAGCCCTCGCAGGTCTCCACGGTGGTGGTCTTGCCGGCCCCGTTGGGGCCGAGGACGGCGGTGACCGTCCCGGCGCCGACATCGAGGTCGAGGCCGTCCACCGCGGTCTTGGTCCCGTACCGCTTGACCAGGCCCCGGACCTGGACGACGGACTCGTATCGCATGGGGGGAGTCTAAGGAGCGTCCCCGGCCCGGCGGGGCACGGGGGCGCGGGACGGTGCCCCACCCGATCGGACGCAAAGGGGCGGACGCGTCCGGAAGAGGGCGCCGGGAACGGCCGCCGCCGGCCCGGCGGAATGCCGAAGGCGCCGGTCAGAGGGGGTCCCGGAGGTGTGGCGAGCGCCGTGGGCGCGGCCCCGGCGGCAGGCCGGAAGTCGCCGTCAGGTGATCGTTTCCGCAGGTCAGGTTAGGTTTCCCTTAGTGATGTACGGCACCGCCGGTGATCCCGACGCCGCTTGTCACTCCCTCGGGAATTACGCAACAATGGCGTTGTGAAAAACGTTGGCGAGGCCCCCACGACTCCAGGGGAGGAGCTCGCGACCGGAGAGCGCTCGACGCGCAACCGGGTCGCGCGGTCCATCCTGGACCACGGCCCGTCCACCGTGGCGGAGCTGGCCGGGCGCCTCGGGCTGACCCAGGCCGCCGTCCGGCGCCACCTCGACGCCCTGGTCGCCGACGACGTCGTGGCCCCCCGCGAGCAGCGGGTCTACGGCGCCCGCACCCGGGGACGGCCGGCCAAGGTGTTCGCCCTGACCGACTGCGGCCGGGACGCCTTCGACCAGTCCTACGACAAGCTCGCGGTCGACGCCCTGCGCTGGATCGAGCGCGCCGCGGGCGGCGGCCCCGAAGGGGAGGCCGCCGTCGCGGCCTTCGCCCGGGACCGGATCCGGACCCAGGCCGAGGCGTACCGCGAGGCCGTCGAGGCGGCGCCGCCCGAGAAGCGCGCCGAGGCGCTCGCCAGAGCGCTCAGCGCGGACGGGTACGCTGCGACGGCGCGCAACGCCCCGGTCGGACAGCAGCTGTGCCAGCACCACTGCCCGGTCGCGCACGTCGCGGAGCGGTACCCCCAGCTGTGCGAGGCGGAGACGGAGATCTTCTCCCGGCTCCTGGGGACCCACGTCCAGCGGCTGGCGACCATCGCGCACGGAGACGGGGTGTGCACCACGTACATCCCGACGCACGGCACCCCGCAGACCACAACCCCATCAGCATCCACCAGTACGGCCGGGAGGAACCCCGCATGACCACCGAGATCAGCCACCCCGAGCTTGAGGGCCTGGGTCGGTACGAGTACGGCTGGGCCGACTCGGACGCGGCCGGCGCCACCGCCAAGCGCGGTCTCTCCGAGGACGTCGTCCGCGACATCTCGGGGAAGAAGAACGAGCCCGAGTGGATGCTGAAGCTTCGGCTGAAGGGTCTGCGCCTGTTCGACAAGAAGCCCATGCCGAGCTGGGGCTCCGACCTGTCGGGCATCGACTTCGACAACATCAAGTACTTCGTCCGGTCCACCGAGAAGCAGGCCGAGTCCTGGGAGGACCTGCCGGAGGACATCAAGAACACGTACGACAAGCTCGGCATCCCCGAGGCGGAGAAGCAGCGCCTGGTCGCCGGTGTCGCCGCGCAGTACGAGTCCGAGGTCGTCTACCACCAGATCCGCGAGGACCTGGAGGAGCAGGGCGTCATCTTCCTCGACACCGACACCGCGCTCAAGGAGCACCCGGAGCTCTTCCAGGAGTACTTCGGCACGGTCATCCCGGTCGGCGACAACAAGTTCGCGTCGCTGAACACCGCGGTGTGGTCCGGCGGCTCGTTCATCTACGTGCCGAAGGGCGTGCACGTCGAGATCCCGCTCCAGGCCTACTTCCGCATCAACACGGAGAACATGGGCCAGTTCGAGCGGACGCTGATCATCGTCGACGAGGACGCCTACGTCCACTACGTCGAGGGCTGCACCGCCCCGATCTACTCCTCGGACTCGCTGCACAGCGCCGTGGTCGAGATCATCGTCAAGAAGGGCGCCCGCTGCCGTTACACGACCATCCAGAACTGGTCGAACAACGTCTACAACCTGGTCACCAAGCGCGCCGTCGCCTACGAGGGCGCGACCATGGAGTGGGTCGACGGCAACATCGGCTCCAAGGTGACGATGAAGTACCCGGCCGTCTACCTGATGGGCGAGCACGCCAAGGGCGAGACCCTGTCCATCGCCTTCGCGGGCGAGGGCCAGCACCAGGACGCCGGCGCCAAGATGGTCCACATGGCCCCGAACACCTCCTCCAACATCGTCTCCAAGTCGGTGGCGCGGGGCGGCGGCCGCACCTCCTACCGCGGTCTCATCGAGATCGGCGAGGGTGCCGCCGGGTCCAAGTCCAACGTGCTGTGCGACGCGCTGCTCGTCGACACGATCTCCCGTTCCGACACGTACCCCTACGTGGACGTGCGGGAGGACGACGTGTCCATGGGCCACGAGGCGACCGTCTCCAAGGTCTCCGAGGACCAGCTCTTCTACCTGATGAGCCGCGGCCTGTCGGAGGACGAGGCGATGGCGATGATCGTGCGCGGCTTCGTCGAGCCGATCGCCAAGGAGCTGCCCATGGAGTACGCGCTGGAGCTCAACCGGCTGATCGAGCTGCAGATGGAAGGCGCGGTGGGCTGACGCCCCCCGCACGCAGCAGCGCCAGACTTCTTGACTGAGAAAGCGAGCACCACGACAGCCATGGCTGAGGCCCAGAACATCCCGGCGGGCTCGACCACCGCCGGTTCCATCGCGGTGGCCGCCGAGTCCACCGTCGCCACCCGGATGAGCGCGCCCCCGTCCTTCGACGTGGCGGACTTCCCCGTCCCGCACGGCCGCGAGGAGGAGTGGAGGTTCACTCCGCTGGACCGCCTGCGCGGGCTGCACGACGGCACCGCGATCGCCACCGGCGACGGGGTGCGGGTGGAGGTGGAGGCGCCCGAGGGCGTCACCGTCGAGACGGTCGGCCGCGACGACGCGCGGCTCGGCAGGGCCGGCACCCCGGTGGACCGGATCGCCGCCCAGGCGTACTCCGCCTTCGAGAAGGCCTCGGTCGTCACCGTGCCCAAGGACACCGTGCTCACCGAGCCGGTCAGGATCGCCGTGCACGGCGAGGGCGGCACGGCCTTCGCCCACCAGGTCGTCGAGCTCGGCGCGTTCGCCGAGGCCGTCGTGGTCATCGACCACACCGGCGACGCGGTGCTCGCCGCCAACGTCGACTACGTCCTGGGCGACGGCGCCAAGCTCACCGTCGTCTCCGTCCAGGACTGGGACGAGAAGACCGTCCACGTCGCCCAGCAGAACGCGCTGGTCGGCAGGGACGCGAGCTTCAAGTCCGTCATCGTCACCTTCGGCGGTGACCTGGTCCGTCTCCACCCTCGCGTCAGCTACGCCGGCACCGGCGGCGAGGCGGAGCTGTTCGGCCTGTACTTCACCGACAAGGGCCAGCACCACGAGCACCGCCTGCTGGTCGACCACAACACCCCGCACTGCAAGTCCAACGCCGTGTACAAGGGCGCCCTCCAGGGCGACCAGGCGCACGCCGTGTGGATCGGTGACGTCCTCATCCGCGCGGCGGCCGAGGGCACCGACACCTACGAGATGAACCGCAACCTGGTTCTGACCGACGGCGCCCGGGTCGACTCCGTGCCCAACCTGGAGATCGAGACCGGTGAGATCGCCGGTGCCGGCCACGCCTCGGCCACCGGCCGCTTCGACGACGAGCAGCTCTTCTACCTGATGGCCAGGGGCATCCCGGAGGTCGAGGCCCGCCGTCTCGTCGTCCGCGGCTTCTTCGCCGAGCTCGTCCAGCAGATCGGTCTGCCGGACGTGGAGGAGCGCCTCCTCACCAAGATCGAGGCGGAGCTGGAGGCGTCCGTCTGATGGCCTTCGTCCGAGCCTGCGGGCTGAGCGAGCTGGAGGAGGACACCCCGAAGCGGGTGGAAATCGACGGCACGCCGGTCTCCCTGGTCCAGACCGACGGGGAGGTGTTCGCGATCAACGACATCTGTTCGCACGCGAACGTCTCGCTGTCGGAGGGCGAGGTGGAGGACTGTGCCATCGAGTGCTGGCTGCACGGTTCCAGCTTCGACCTCCGTACCGGCAAGCCGTCCGGCCTTCCCGCGACGCGCCCCGTCCCCGTATATCCCGTAAAGATCGAAGGGGACGATGTGCTCGTCTCCGTCACCCAGGAGTCCTGAGTCACCCATGGCAACGCTTGAAATCCGCGACCTGCACGTCTCCGTCGAGGCCGACAACGCCACGAAGGAGATCCTCAAGGGCGTCGACCTGACCGTGAAGCAGGGCGAGACCCACGCCATCATGGGCCCCAACGGCTCCGGCAAGTCGACCCTCGCGTACTCGCTGGCCGGCCACCCCAAGTACACGGTCACCGGCGGCACCGTCACGCTCGACGGCGAGGACGTCCTGGAGATGTCCGTCGACGAGCGTGCCCGCGCCGGCGTGTTCCTGGCGATGCAGTACCCGGTCGAGGTCCCCGGTGTGTCGGTCTCCAACTTCCTGCGCACCTCCGCCACCGCGATGCGCGGCGAGGCCCCCAAGCTGCGCACCTGGGTGAAGGAGGTCAAGGAGGCCATGCAGCGCCTCAACATGGACCCGGCCTTCGCCGAGCGCAACGTCAACGAGGGCTTCTCGGGCGGTGAGAAGAAGCGCCACGAGATCCTTCAGCTCGAACTGCTCAGGCCGAAGATCGCCGTCCTGGACGAGACCGACTCCGGCCTGGACGTCGACGCGCTGCGCATCGTCTCCGAGGGCGTCAACCGGGTCCGCGAGACCGGTGAGGTCGGCACCCTGCTGATCACGCACTACACGCGCATCCTGCGGTACATCAAGCCCGACCACGTCCACGTCTTCGCCGGCGGCCGGATCGTCGAGTCGGGCGGCCCCGAGCTCGCCGACAAGCTGGAGGCCGAGGGCTACGAGGCATACACGAAGGGTGGCGTATCCGCGTGACGCAGCTGCCGGGCCTCCTCGACACCGAGGCGATCCGCAAGGACTTCCCGATCCTCGACCGGGTGCTCCACGACGGCAAGAAGCTCGTGTACCTGGACAACGCGGCGACCTCGCAGCTCCCGCGCCAGGTGCTCGACGTGCTCAGCGAGTACTACGAGCAGCACAACGCCAATGTGCACCGTGGCGTGCACGTGCTGGCCGAGGAGGCCACGGCGCTGTACGAGGGAGCGCGCGACAAGGTCGCCGCCTTCATCAACGCGCCGAGCCGCAACGAGGTGATCTTCACCAAGAACGCCTCCGAGTCGCTCAACCTCGTCGCCAACATGCTCGGCTGGGCCGACGAGCCCTACCGGGTCGACCAGGACACCGAGATCGTCATCACGGAGATGGAGCACCACTCCAACATCGTCCCGTGGCAGCTGCTCTCGCAGCGCACCGGCGCGAAGCTGAAGTGGTTCGGGCTGACCGACGACGGCCGCCTCGACCTCTCCGGTATCGACGAGATCATCAACGAGAAGACGAAGATCGTCTCCTTTGTGCTGGCCTCCAACATCCTGGGCACCCGCAACCCGGTCGAGGCGATCGTGCGCCGCGCCCAGGACGTGGGCGCGCTGGTCTGCATCGACGCCTCGCAGGCCGCCCCGCACATGGTGCTGGACGTGCAGGCCCTCCAGGCCGACTTCGTGGCCTTCACCGGCCACAAGATGTGCGGCCCCAACGGCATCGGCGTGCTGTGGGGGCGCCAGGAGCTGCTGGAGGACCTCCCGCCGTTCCTGGGTGGCGGGGAGATGATCGAGACCGTGTCGATGAACTCCTCGACGTACGCTCCCGCGCCGCACAAGTTCGAGGCGGGCACGCCTCCGATCGCCCAGGCGGTCGGTCTGGGCGCGGCGGTGGACTACCTGTCGGCGATCGGCATGGACAAGATCGCCGCACATGAGCACGCGCTCACCGAGTACGCGCTGCGCCGCCTCCAGGAGGTTCCCGACCTGCGGATCGTCGGCCCGGTGACGGCCGAGGACCGGGGCGCGGCGATCTCCTTCACGCTCGGCGACATCCACCCGCACGACGTGGGCCAGGTACTGGACGAGCAGGGCATCGCGGTCCGGGTGGGCCACCACTGCGCGCGGCCGGTCTGCCTGCGGTACGGAATTCCCGCGACCACCCGGGCGTCTTTCTATCTGTACTCCACGCCGGCCGAGGTCGATGCCCTGGTCGACGGCCTGGAGCACGTCCGCAACTTCTTCGGATGAGGGGCTGACGCGTGAAGCTGGATTCGATGTACCAGGACGTCATCCTGGACCACTACAAGCACCCGCACGGGCGGGGCTTGCGGGACGGCGACGCCGAGGTGCACCACGTCAACCCCACCTGCGGCGACGAGATCACCCTGCGGGTGAAGTACGACGGCTCGCGCATCGCGGACGTCTCGTACGAGGGGCAGGGCTGCTCCATCAGCCAGGCCTCCGCCTCCGTGCTGAACGAACTGCTGGTTGGCAAGGAGCTCGACGAGGCGCGCACGATCCAGGACACCTTCCTGGAGCTGATGCAGTCCAAGGGCCGGATCGAGCCCGACGAGCGGATGGAGGACGTCCTGGAGGACGCCGTCGCGTTCGCCGGTGTCTCCAAGTACCCCGCCCGGGTGAAGTGCGCGCTGCTGAGCTGGATGGCGTGGAAGGACGCGACGGCCCAGGCACTGGGTGAGGGCGCGGAGAGGAAGAGCGCATGAGCGAGAACGAGACGGTCCAGATGAAGCCGGCGTCCGAGGAGGAGGTCCGCGAGGCGCTGTACGACGTCGTGGACCCCGAGCTGGGCATCGACGTCGTCAACCTCGGCCTGATCTACGGCATCCACGTCGACGAGTCGAACGTGGCGACGCTGGACATGACGCTGACGTCGGCGGCCTGCCCGCTGACCGATGTGATCGAGGACCAGGCCAAGTCCGCGACCGACGGCATCGTCAGCGACCTGAAGATCAACTGGGTCTGGATGCCGCCGTGGGGCCCGGACAAGATCACCGATGACGGCCGGGAGCAGCTCCGCGCCCTCGGCTTCAACGTCTGACACCTTGTCTTCCGGCCCGGGGCGTTCGGCCCCGGGCCCGCGACGGCCGTGCCCGCCAGTGCGTACTGGCGGGCACGGCCGTTCGCGCGTCAGGGGCCGGCGGGGGAATCGGCGCCCGCCGCCCGGGCCAGGGCCGCCGCCAGGTCCTCCTTGCGGATGCGCTGGTCGACGTAGAGCAGGCCGGTCACCAGGACGGGGAAGGCCGCCGTGAGGATCTGCCCGACCACCACGGCGATCAGGCCGACCACCAGGGTCGTGAGCAGGAGCGTGACGGCGAGGGCGCTGCCGGAGGTCTCGTCCGGGTCCGTCAGGGTGGAGGGCAGCATGTTCAGCAGCGACAGCGGCAGCTGGACGAGGTAGTTGGCGAGGGCGGCGATGGCGTAGCCGAGCAGCGCGATGCCGAAGATCCGCCACCAGGAGCCGCGCACGAGCTGGGCCGAGCGGCTCATCGCCGTCCGGGCGCCCGCCCCCTCGAAGACCGCGACGGCCGGGGCGAGGCTGTAGCGCACCCACAGCCAGGCGGCCACCGGGCCGGTGACCAGCGCGCCCAGCAGGCACAGCAGGAACAGCCCGAACCCGGACGAGCCGTCGAGGGCCATCGAGACGAACGACAGGACCAGTCCGACGAAGGCGCCCAGCAGCAGCAGCGCCGGGACGGCCGCGACCAGCGCGACCAGCAGCACCGTGCCGAGTACCGCTCCCATCCGCCGCCACGCCCGGCGCCACACCGCGCCGAACGTGGCCGGCCGGCCCAGGACCGCCTCCTGGAGCACGGCCGCGCAGCTCGCCTGGACCATGGCGCCGGCGATCAGCAGGACCACCGCGGCGAAGAGGTACGCCCCGGCGAAGGCGTACACCAGCGGCAGGAAGTCGCCCGGGGCCGGCGACACCCCGCCCGTCCAGTGCAGCATCCGGTCCAGCCGGCTCCCGACCGCCAGGTACGCCGCGCCCAGCCCGGCGCCGATCACCAGGGCCGCCGTGCCGTACACGGCGAGCGCGACGCCCAGCAGCGTCCTCCAGTGGCGGCCCAGCGTGGTGAAGGCGCCGCCCAGGATGTCACCGAGGCCCAGCGGAGCCAGGGGTATCACGCCCGGCCTGGGCGGCGGGGGAGGGGCCCAGCCACCACCCCAGCCGTACGGGGCGCCCGGGCCCTGCGGGCCACCCGGGGCACCGGGGCCCTGGGGGGCGTGCGGGTCCCGTGGTCCGTGCGCGCCCGGAGGCTGGTCCCCCGCGATGGTGTGCGTCATGCGTCGTCGTCACTCCCTGTCGATCCCCGGCCCGGTCGGCCGAGCCGGTCTTCTGACGTGGACACGTTATCCGGCACCGATGCGTACGCCTGTACACAGCCGTGCGCACGCTCGTACGCACGGGATACGGACTGCCGGCCGCGGCGGTCGCGGCGGAGGTGGCCGGCACGGCGGCCGTGAAGTACCGCCACGGCTTCACCCGGCTCTGGCCCTCGCTGCTCACCGCGGCGGGCTACCTGCTCGCCTTCACCTGCTCGCCTTCGCCCTGCTCGGCGGACACCGCGCACCCTGCCGGTGGGAACGGCGTACGCGAAGAGGCATTCCGGAGGGCCGCCGGCGGTGCCGTGCCGACCGGGACCTGAGACCGGTTCGCCCGGGCGGGGCGCCGCCGGTTAGGTTTCGTGTCATGACTTCTGCACCTCGCACCACCGGCGCCGTCGCCGCCGGACTCGCCACCGTCGCCGGCGACGGCACCGTTCTCGACACCTGGTTCCCCGCTCCCGAGCTCACGGCCGAGCCCGGCCCCTCCGGCACCCGGCGGCTCACCGCCGACGAGGCCGTCAACCTCATGGGTGAGGGCGCGGCCAAGGCCGTCGGCGTGGACGCCCGGCGCGGCGTCGAGGTGATCGCCGTCCGCACGGTCATCGCCTCGCTGGACGACAAGCCGCTCGACGCGCACGACGCCTACCTGCGCCTGCACCTGCTCAGCCACCGCCTGGTCAAGCCGCACGGCCAGAACCTGGACGGCATCTTCGGGCTGCTCGCCAACGTGGCGTGGACCAGCCTGGGTCCCGTGGCCGTGGACGACATCGAGAGGGTGCGGCTCAACGCCCGCGCCGAGGGCCTGCACCTGCAGGTCACCAGCGTCGACAAGTTCCCGCGCATGACGGACTACGTGGCCCCCAGGGGTGTCCGCATCGCCGACGCCGACCGCGTCAGGCTCGGCGCCCACCTCGCCGCCGGGACCACCGTCATGCACGAGGGCTTCGTCAACTTCAACGCCGGGACGCTCGGCACCTCCATGGTCGAGGGCCGCATCTCCGCCGGCGTCGTCATCGGCGACGGTTCCGACATCGGTGGCGGCGCCTCCACCATGGGCACCCTCTCCGGCGGCGGCAACGTGATCATCTCCGTCGGGGAGCGCTGCCTGATCGGTGCCGAGGCGGGCGTCGGCATCGCCCTCGGCGACGAGTGCGTGGTCGAGGCCGGTCTCTACATCACCGCCGGTACCCGGGTCACCATGCCCGACGGG
The DNA here is from genome assembly GCF_040653855.1 of Streptomyces sp. NPDC050856. Taxonomy (NCBI): domain Bacteria; kingdom Bacillati; phylum Actinomycetota; class Actinomycetes; order Kitasatosporales; family Streptomycetaceae; genus Streptomyces; species Streptomyces sp. NPDC050856. The sequence goes on from NZ_JBFAGV010000021.1 coordinate 94,167, forward strand.
CAGATCGTCAAGGCCCGCGAGCTGTCCGGTGCCTCCCACATCCTCTTCCGCCGCAACTCCGTCACCGGCACGGTCGAGGCCCGCCCCAACAACGCGGTCTGGGGCGGTCTGAACGACATCCTGCACAGCCACAACTGATTCGTGTGATGGTGCGTGACCTTTGGGCCGGTCGGGTGGATAAACAGGTCGGCACCGATCGGACGAACAGGCAAGGCGAGGAACCGACATGAAGACCAGCAGGTTGATCGTTTCAGGTGTGCTGACGCTGGCGGCGGCGCTGCCCGTCGCGCTCACCTCCTCGGTGGCGTACGCCGACGAGACGCACCAGGGCTCCGACAACGGTCCCCGTATCGCGCTCATCTCGACCGGGCAGATCGACGACCCGCTGGAGGACGTCCTGGAGCACGCCACGGTCCTCGGCGCCACCCACATGACCGAGAACTCCGCCGGCTGAAGCAGCTCCCGGCACGCCGCCCGCGGCCCGCGGACCGTCTCCCGGTCCGCGGGCCGCACCGGTTCGCGCACCGGTCCCGCGGCCGGCCAGCACCTTCACGATCACCGTGCCCGGCACGCCCCGGACGCCCTCGTCAGCGCCGCCGGCAGCGGCAGGGCGTTGAGCCGGGCGGCCTCCGCCGTGCCACCGCGTCGGCGGCGTTGAGTACCGCGCGCGGCGGCCCGGCGCCACCATCGGCCCCTCACCGTGCTGATGAAGCCCGAAGCCCGCGCCGCCCACCGCGTACCGGGGCGGGCGCAGCCCCGCACCGCCCGAGTCGTACGCCGGCGGGTGCGCGGCCCGGCAGCCTCGCGCACCGCCCGTACCGGCGCCGTCCTCTCGTCGCCCGGTCGGCGGGGGCTCACCGGTGGCCGTTCAGGAACAGCCCGGGGCAGCGTCCGCCACCAGGGAGGCGGCGAGCTCGCGCCCGGTCCGGGCCGAGCCGGCCGGCGGCGGCGCAGGCCTCACCATCGCGCGGAGCGCGCGGCCGGACGGGGTGGAGGGGCCGTGGGGTCCCCCCGGTGGAAGCCTCGCTGGACAGTGCGCCGCGTCGGCCGGTGCGCCATCGGTGCGACGGCGTGGTTCCACAACCGCCCCGCCGGGGTACCCGAGCCTTCCCGTACGACCCTGTACGCCCCGTAACGAGATGGGAGGCGATCCGCGTGGCCGGAGAACCGTCGGTCAGTGAGCTGGTGAAGCAGGCGTCGGAGCAGCTCTCCGACCTGGTCAGGACCGAGCTGCGCACCGCGCAGGCCGAAATGGCGCAGAAGGGCAAACGCGCGGGCAAGGGCGGCGGCCTGCTGGGAGCCGCGGCGGCCCTCGGGTACGTCGGGCTGATCGGCGTATGGGCGACGCTGGCCGCGCTGCTGGCGCTGGCGCTCGACGTGTGGGCGGCCGTCCTGATCGCGACCGTCGTCTTCCTCGCCGTGGCCGGCGTGCTGGCCGTCCTGGGTCGCAAGCAGCTGAAGAAGGCGGTGCCGCCCAAGCCGGAACGGGCGATCGACAGTGTGCGCTCGGACGTCGACGAGATCAAGGAGAGGGTCCACCGATGACACCTGAGACACCCGGCAAGCCGGGGCCCGACGAGCTCCGCCGGGAGGCGGCGCGCAAACGGCAGGAGCTGGGCGACACCATCGACCAGCTCATGGCGAAGACCGATGTGAAGCGGCGCGCGGCCCAGGCGGTCCACGACCGGACCCCCGAGGCGGTGCGCGACACGGCGCTCCAGGCCGTGGAGACCGGCCGGCGCCACCAGGGCCCCGTCATCGCGGCCCTGGTCGCGGTGGTCGTAGCGGGAATCGTCGTGCGGCAGCTCCGGCGCCGCGGGAAGTGGGGGTGAGCGCGGTGGCGGAGAAGAACAAGCGCAAGCGCAAGCAGAAGTTGCTCTACCGGCCGGTCGGGATGCTCCTGGGCTTCGGCGGCGGTGCCCTGGCGAGCACGCTGTTCTCGCGGGCGTGGGCGGCGATCGGGAACGGCGACGCGCCGGACGCGATGGACGAGGACCGGGAGTGGAAGGAGATCCTGCTGGCGGCTGCCGTGCAGGGTGCCATCTTCGCCGTGGTGAAGGCGGCCGTGGACCGCGGCGGCGCGGTGGGCGTCCGCCGTCTGACCGGTACCTGGCCGGGCTGACCCCGGCTCCGGCCGGCCCCCGGACCACCGGGGATGTCACGGGCCGCCGCGCCGACGCCCCGGGGCGTCCGCGCGGCGGCCCGTGACACTGCCGGGACCTTGCCCGGTGGAGCCGGAGCGGGGTCGCCGGCGAGCGACCCCCAGCCGAACCCCGCCGGCCGGACCGTCCGCGCCGGACCGTCCGCGCCGGTGCGCGGCGCGGGCGGCCGGGCCGGCGGACGCGGCCCTACGGGCGGAAGCGCAGCACCTGCGGGTCGTGGTCGCTGTCCTGTTCGGCGAACTCGGCGTTGATGTGCACGCTGTCGTACTCGAAGCGGCGGATCGACGGGCTGGTCAGGATCTGGTCCAGCACCTGGCTGTTTCCCTGGAAGACGTACGAGTAGCGCTCGTTCCGCGGCAGCGACATGACCGCCGGGTACAGCGCGCCGCCGTCCGTCAGCGCCTTCGTGGTCGGCGAGAACTCGAAGTCGTTGATGTCGCCGAGGACGACGACCGCGGCGTCGCGCTGGACGCCCAGGACGTCCTTGACGAACGTGTTGACCGCCTGGGCCTGCTGGAGGCGCTTGGTCTCGGAGGAACGGTTCGGCGGCTGGTGGTGCGAGACCAGCGACTCGTCGCCGCCCTTGGAGCCGAAGTGGTTCGCGATCACGAACACGGTGCGGCCCCGGAAGGAGAACTCGCCGGCCAGCGGCTTGCGGCTGTTGTCCCAGGCGGTGTTCGCCGGGTCGATCCGGCCGGGCGAGTGCGTGAGGGCGGCCCGGCCCTTCTCCCGTACGACACCGGTCGCGGTCGTGGCGTCACCGGCCGCGCGGTCGGTGAACGACACCCGCTCGGGGTTGAAGAGGAAGACCTGGCGGATGTTGCCGCCCGGCTCGCCGCCGTCCTTGTTGTTCACCGGGTCGATCGAACGCCACTGGTACGCCGGGCCACCGGCGGCCACGATCGCGGCCGTGAACTTCCTCAGCGTCTCGTCGGCGGCGACCGTCCCGTCGTTCCTGGCGCCGTTGTTGTCCTGGATCTCCTCCAGGGCGACGACGTCGGGCGAGGCCAGGTTCTCCACCACGGCCTTCGCCAGCGCGTCGAACTTCGCCTGCGGGTCGGTCGGGTCGAGGTTCTCGACGTTGTACGTCGCCACCGCCAGCTCACCCCGGCGCTGCTTCTCGGTCGTCTCGCGCTCCAGGCCCCGGTCGCTGACGGTGCCCAGGGTACGGGCGGCGAGGGTGTAGCCGCCGTACTGGTTGAAGTCCAGCGGACCCTCGGTCGTACCGGTCAGCCAGTCGCCGACGTTCGCCTTCGGGAAGGGCTGCTGGGAGACCGGGGTGAGCGACTGGATCTGCAGACGGCCGGTGTTCTGCGCGGTGTACGAGCCGTAGACGGCCCCGCCGCGCGCGCCGGCGTTCTCACGGGGCTTCACCGTCACCCACAGCTCGGCGTGCGGGTCGGTGGCGCCGACCACCCGGGAGGAGCCGATCCGGACATTGGCGCCCTCCAGGGACTCGTAGTAGTCCAGGGCGTACGAACGCGGTTGGAGTGGCAGGCCGTTGACGGAACCGCCGGCCGCCGGGTCCCCGGCGGGGGTGTACGCCGAGGGGACGGACCGGTCGGAGACCGTCACGGGCGCGGGCACCGGATTGCCCGAGGAGACCACGGTGACGGTGGGCTTGGTGATCTGGGTGAGGGACTGGTTGCCCGAGTTCGCGCCGCCGGGTACGTACTCGCCCACGGTGCCGGAGACGGTGACCGCGTCACCGACGGCGACCGCCGGGGCGGAGCCCGTGTAGACGAAGACGCCCTCGCTGGTGGCGGGGTCGGCGTCGACCTGGGTGTCCTGGAACCAGAAGCCGCGCGAGCCGTGGGTCCGCACCCCGGTGACGACGCCGGACACCCCGGTGACCTGCTGCCCGACGAGCGGGGATATGCGGGTGGTGCCCTGGATGTCGTGGATGCGGACGGGTTCGGCGGCGGTGCCGGCGGCGCTGGCGGCCGAGCCGGTGAGCAGGCCGGCGGCCAGGGCGGCGGCGACGGCGGCCGAGACGGCGGCGGTTCTCGGCATGGCGGCCGGCAGGGATGAGGACATCACAGAGCTCCGAGGGTGGGAGGTGGGGGCAGAACGTGATCTACGCGCGTCAATGTCTTGTGTGAGGAGGGGGGTTGTCAAGGGTTCCCGGGTGGACGGGGCTTGACCGGTACATGAACCGAGGGGGAGGCGCCCGAATACGTCTACGCTGGGGGCCGCCTGGAACCACGTACGCCCGAGGAGATACCCCTGATGTCGGGAGACCGCCCCACCCTGCCGCCGGTGCGGCTGCGTTCGGACGCGGAGCTGGCGCGGGACGCGCTCGCCGCCCCCCTGCTGGCCCGGGCCGTCCGGCTCGCTCGCTGGTCGGGGCCCGCCACCAGGGTCGGCACCGGCGGTGAACTGGTCGAGGAACAGCTGCCGGAGGCCGCCGCGGTGCTCGGCCTGGAGGCCGACGACGACGGCATGGCGTACGCGAGTGAGGCGTGGCGGGTCGCCGTCGACACCGGGCTCGTCGTCGTGACGGACCCGACGGACCACGAGGCCGGCGACGGGACGGCGACCGCCGGCGACAACCTCGCACTGGTCACCGGCGGTTCGCCGCAGGACATCCTGGGGCTCTGGCTGGACGCCCTGGAGACCGCGTTCGCCGACGCCACCGCCCCCCTGCTCGACGGCATCGCGGACGTCGCGGGCGAGGCGGGCGAACTCGACCTGGACGCGCTGGACTGGGACCCGGAGGCGGAGGCCGAGTTCCTCGACGGCGTACTGGGCAACCTGTACCTGCTCACCGTCACCGAGGGCGGCCCGGGGGAGGGGCCGGTGCCGCTGCCCGCGCTCGCCGCGTCCATGATCGTCCCCGACGACATGGCCGAACCCACCGACGACGTGCTGGAGCAGGTGTCGGAGGCGATGATGCGGCTGGACGACCAGTTCCGGGTGCTGGAGCCGGCCGGCCTGGTCGAGTACACGCCGGTCGACGAGGCGCTGATGGCGGAGGAGGGCGAGGAGCCCGCGCCGCCCGTCGACGACGAGGACGTCACCCGGTACGGCATGGTCGGACTGACCCCGCTCGGCCTGTACGGGGTGCGCTCCCGGCTGCTGGAGGCCGGTGTGGACGCCCCGGCCGTCGGTGACCTGGCCGACAAGGGCGCCGACGCGCTGCTCGACGGGCTCGCCCGCTTCCCCGAGCCGTCCGCCCGGGCGGAGACGGCCCAGTGGCTGGCCGGGCGGGAGCCGCTGCCCGCGGCACGCGAGCTGCTCGCCGCGGCGAAGGGCGCCGACGCCGGATCGCCGCTGCGCCGGCTGCACTGCCAGCAGGCACTCGCCCTGGTCGGCGCCGACGCCGAGCCGGCCGTCCGGGAGGTGCTGGACGACCCGGAGCTGGGCGGCCTGGCCCGGGTGTGGCTCGCCGAGCGGGGCGCGGCGGACGTCCCCGCGCCGCCGGAGTCCATGATCTTCTGGCTGGCGGTCGACACCATCGCGGCGCAACTGGACGCCGAGGGCGACCTGGACGAGCTCCAGGACCTGGTCGAGGGCCTGACCGGGCAGCACAGCGGCTTCTTCGAGGCGGCGTGGCGGGTGGAGCACCCGGCGACGCCCGAGGTGCTGGAGGCGATGGGCCGGCTGCACCGGGACAAGCGGATGGCCAAGGAGGCCCGCAAGGCCGCCTTCAAGGCCCGCTCCCGCGCCGGCGCCTGATCCCGGACCGGACGACCGGGGCCGTCGGGGCGCCCCCCGTCCCGACGGGCCCGGCCCCCGGCCCCTGGGGCGGTCGCGCCCGTGGCCCGTCGGACCGGACGCCGCCGGCCGCCGGACCGTACGGGTGTCGGCGCCGGTGACCCGCCGGCCGCCCGCCGGCTCCCCGGCCCGTCCGCTCCCCGGCCCGCCGGCTCCCCGGCCCGTCCGCTTCCCGTCCGCACCGGCTCCCCGCTTGTGGCGGCCGGCCGTACGGCCCGCCGGCCGTACCCGCTCCCCGGCCCGGTCCGCCCCGCCCGGCCCGGCCCGGCCGGCCCGGCGGCCGGTCAGGGGGTGTCCTCGCGGGCCGTCGGCGGCCAGGCGTCCGGGGACAGGACGCCCAGGACGTACGCGCGGGCGATCAGGGCCGTGCGGTTGGGGACGGCCCAGCGCCGGGCCAGCCGGGTGAGGTGGTAGTTGACGCCGTCGACGGTGAGGCCGACCGACCGGGCGATGCGGTCGGTGGTGGCGCCGCCCGCCGCCAGGGCGAGGATCCGCTTCTCGGCCGGGCCCACCTCCGCCGCCTCCCGCCGGGGCGCCGGGCGGTCGCCGAGCACCCGCAGCAGCACCAGCAGCCACAGCGGGGCGTCGGCCGAGTCGCTGACCGTGTCGGCGGTCAGCTCCCCGTGCCGCTCGCGGCCGTCCGGCGCGGACCAGTGGACCTGCACCGGGTAGCGGGACCGGTGGCCCAGCCGGACCGCCTCCACGATGCGGTGCACCTGGTCGGCCGAGCGCGGGTGGAACAGCTCCAGCACGTTGCGGCCGGGCAGCCGGCCCGGGCGGGTGCCCCACTCCGCCGCCATCGCCGGGTTGGCCAGCAGTATCAGACCGTCCGTCCGGCAGACCGCGATGGGCACCGGAACCCGGTCGAAGACCAGCAGCGCGCGATTGCGCCAGTCCACCAGGTCCCCGCTGTCCAGGATGTCCTCCGGCACGCCCAACTGGCTCTCGTCTCCGCGTGATCCCCGCACCCGACTACAGAATCATGTAGTGCGCACGCGAAGGTGGCCGGGGCCCCGGAGCGAGGGTGGTGGCATGACCCAGAGCCCCACCCTTCCCGGCGTACCCGTCGTGGACATCACCGCCACCGGCCCGACGGCCACCCCCGTCCAGCAGGCCATGGACCTCGTACGCGGCCACGGTCCCGTGTTCCTGCGCCGGCTGCACGGCCGTGACACCCTCTTCGTCAGCGATCCCGGCCTGGTCGCCGAACTCTGCGACGAGCGGCGGTTCACCAAGTTCGTCGGCCCCGCCCTGGAGAACGTCCGTGAGTTCGCGCACGACGGACTGTTCACCGCGTACAACGACGAACCGAACTGGACCAGGGCGCACGACGTGCTGATGCCCGCCTTCGCGCTCGGCTCGATGCGTACCTACCACCCGGTGATGCTGCGGGTGGCCCGGCGGCTGATCCGCTCCTGGGACGCGCGGATGGCGGCCGGCCGGCCCGTCGACGTCCCCGAGGACATGACGAGGATGACCCTCGACACCATCGGACTGGCCGGCTTCGGCTACGACTTCGGCTCCTTCGAGCGCCCCGAGGGACACCCGTTCGTCCAGGCCATGGTGCGTTGCCTGGAGTGGAGCATGAACCGCCTCGGGCGGCTCCCGGAGGAGGACCACCGCGAGGCGGACGCGGCGTTCCGCGCGGACGCCGACCACCTGGCCTCCGTGGTGGACGACGTGATCGGCGCCCGTACGGCGTCGGGGGAGCGGGGCGGCGACGACCTGATGGGTCTCATGCTCGGTTCCGGTCTGACCCACGAGAACATCCGCAACCAGGTCATCACCTTCCTCATCGCCGGCCACGAGACCACCTCCGGTGCCCTGTCCTTCGCGCTGTACTACCTCTCCAAGCACCCCGGTGAACTGCGCGCCCTCCAGCGCGAGGTGGACGGGCTGTGGGGCGACGCGCCGGACCCGGAACCGTCGTTCGAGGAGGTGGGCCTGTTGCGGCGGACCCGGCAGGTGCTCAACGAGGCGCTGCGGCTGTGGCCGACGGCCGCCGCGTTCAGCCGCCAGGCGCGTGAGGACACCCTGCTCGGTGGTCGGATCCCGCTGCGCGCCGGGGAGTCCGCGGTGGTCCTGACGCCGATGCTGCACCGCGCGGGGGACGTCTGGGGCGACAACCCCGAGCTGTTCGACCCCTCCCGGTTCGACCCGGAGGCGGAGGCGGCCCGCTCCGCGCACGCCTACAAGCCCTTCGGCACCGGGGAACGCGCCTGCATCGGACGGCAGTTCGCGCTGCACGAGGCGACCATGCTGCTGGCGATGCTGGTGCACCGCTACCGGCTGGTGGACCACACCGGTTACCTGCTGAGCGTCAAGGAGTCCCTCACGCTCAAGCCCGAGGGGCTCACTCTCATGGTCGTGCCCCGCACGCGGCGCTCCCCGCGCCGGGAGCGGCCGGCCGCCCCGGCGCGGGCCACCGCCGGCACCGCCCCGGCGCGGGTGCGTCCCGGCACCGGGCTGCTGGTGCTGCACGGCAGCAACTACGGCACGTGCCGGGGATTCGCGGAGGACCTGGCCGCCGTCGCCGAGGGCATCGGCTGCGAGACGGCGGTCGCGCCGCTGGACTCCTGTGCGGGCGGGCTGCCCGCGGACCGGCCGGTGGTCATCGTCGCCGCCTCCTACAACGGCCGCCCCACCGATGACGCCGCCGCGTTCGTCCAGTGGCTGGAGGAGGCGCAGGCGGGCGCGGCGCGGGGCGTGCCGTACGCCGTGCTGGGCGTCGGCGACCGCACCTGGGCCGCCACCTACCAGCGCGTGCCCGGACTGGTCGACGACCGGCTCGCCGAACTGGGCGGCACCCGGCTGACCGCCCGGGCCGAGGCGGACGCCTCCGGTGACCTGGGAGGCGCGGTACGCGCGTTCACCGACGCCCTGCGCGGGGCCCTGCTGGAGCGGTACGGCGACCCGGCGTCCGCGGTCGAGGAGGCCGCCGAAGGGCCCGCGTACACGGTCACCGAGCTCACCGGCGGCCCGCTGGACGCGCTGGCCGCCCGGCACGGCGTCGTGCCCATGGCGGTGACCGCCGCCCGGAGCCTGACCGACCCGGCGCACCCCCGGGTGAAGCGGTTCGTCCGGCTGGCGCTGCCGGAGGGCGTCTCGTACCGCACGGCCGACCACCTCACCGTGCTGCCCGCCAACCCGCCCGGGCGGGTCGACCGCGCCCTGCGGCTGCTGGGCGCCGACCCCGGCACCGTCCTGCACGTGGTCCCGGCCCGCCCGGGGCGCGCAGCCCTCGCGGTGGACCGGCCCGTGACCGTACGGGACCTGCTCACCCACCACGTGGACCTGGGGCACCGGCCGGACGCGCGCCGGCTCGCCCGGCTCGCCGAGCTCAACCCCTGCCCGCCGGAGCGGGCGGCGCTGCGGGCGGCACAGCCGGGCGCGGCAGGCCTGCTGGACCTGATCGAGGCCCACCCTGCGCTGCGGGAGGCGCTGACCTGGCCGGTGCTGCTCGACCTGCTGGAGCCGATGCGCCCGCGCACCTACTCGGTCTCCTCCTCACCGGCCGTCGACCCCGGCCACGTCGACCTGATGGTCTCGGTGAGCCCGGACACGCCCGGCACCGGCTCGGCGTACCTGGCCTCGGTCCGCCCCGGCGACACGGTCCTCGCCCGGATCCAGCCGTGCCGCGAGGCGTTCCGGGTGCCCCACGGCACCCGGCCGCTGATCCTGGTGGCCGCCGGGACCGGACTCGCGCCCTTCCGGGGCGTCGTCGCCGACCGCCGGGCGCTGCTGGCGTCGGGCGGCCGCCTGGGCCCGGCCCTGTGCTACTTCGGCTGCGACGCCCCGGACGCCGACTACCTGCACGCCGGGGAACTGAGCGCGGCGCAGGACGCGGGCGCCGTGTCGATGCGCCCGGTCTTCAGCCGGGCACCGGTCGCCGGGCAGCGTTACGTCCAGCACCGCATCGACGCGGAGTCCGCCGAGCTGTGGCCGCTGCTGGCGGCGGGCGCCCGGGTGTACGTGTGCGGGGACGCCGCCCGGATGGCGCCCGGCGTACGCGCCGCGTTCCGAGCGGTGTACACGCGCCACAACCCCGGCGCCGACGACGCGGCGGCCGGGGAGTGGCTGGACCGCCTCGTCGCCGAGGGGCGGTACGTGGAGGACGTCTACGCCGCTACAGCGCCTGGGCGGCCGGCTTGACCATGCCGCGGACGGTCCGGGACTTCACGAAGTCGCCCAGCGCGGTCATCTCCCACTCGCCGGAGAACTGCTTGATGAGCTTGGCCATCATCACGCCGGTCTGCGGCTCGGCGGTGGTGAGGTCGAACCGGACCAGTTCCTCGCCGGTCGCCGCGTCCATCAGGCGGCAGTAGGCCTTGGCGACCTCGGTGAACTTCTGCCCGGAGAAGGAGTTGACCGTGAACACCAGGCCGGTGGTGTCGGCGGGCAGCCGCCCCAGGTCGACCACGATGACCTCGTCGTCACCGGCGCCCTCGCCGGTCAGGTTGTCGCCGGAGTGCTTGATGGAGCCGTTGAGGATGGACAGCTTGCCGAAGTAGCAGCTGTCCTGGTGGTTGCGCCGGGGGCCGTAGGCGATGACGGAGGCGTCGAGGTCGATGTCCCGGCCGCGGAAGGCCGGCTCCCAGCCCAGGCCCATCTTGACCTGGGACAGCAGTGGGCGGCCGCCCTTGACGAGGGAGACGGTCTGGTTCTTCCGGAGGCTGACCCGGCCCTTGTCCAGGTTGATCTTCCCGGAGCCGGCCGGCGGTGCCGGGGGAGCGGCCGGTGCCTGCGGGGCGACGGGGGCCTGCGGGGCCGCGGGGACCTGGGGAACGGCCGCCGGGGCCGGCGCGGCGGCGGGCTCCTCGTCCACCGAGACGCCGAAGTCGGTGGCGATCCCGGCCAGCCCGTTCGCGTAACCCTGCCCCACCGCCCGGACCTTCCACACGCCGCCCCGCAGGTAGATCTCCACCACGATCAGCGCGGTCTCGGTGCCGAGACCGGGAGGCGTGAAGGTGGCGAGCTCGCCGCCGCTGTCGGCGTCACGGACGGTCGCGGTCGGTTCGATGCCCTGGAACGTCTGCCCCGCCGCGTCCGGGCTCGCGGTGACCACGATCTTCTCGATGCCGGCCGGGACGGCGGTGGTGTCCACCACGATCGCGTCGGGCGCGCCGCCGCCACCGGACCGGTACGTCACACCGGGGCCGGCCGGCTGGTTGTAGAAGATGAAGTCGTCGTCCGAGCGCACCTTGCCGTCGGCGGTGAGCAGCAGGCCCGATACGTCGAGCCGCACGGGCGCGGCGACGTCCACCGCCACCCGGGCGACGGGGAGAGGGATGTTCGAGCCGGGGGTCATAGCTGTCATGCCGGGGTAACGAGCGAGCCCGCCCCGCCGTTCCCCCGCCCGGGACCGCCCGGGGCCCGGTACCGCCACGGGGGCGGGTCCGCGCGGAACTCGCCACCCGGACGGGCGTGGGCCGGAGGGTGCCGTCCGGTTCCCGGTGCGCGCCGGCCGGCCTCCCGGCGTACTGCTCCGGGTCGTCCCGGGACTCGTCCCCGGGCACCCGGGCGGACGGGAGGTCCCAGCACGGGAGGCCGGCCGCCGCACCGGGCGGACGTCACCCGTCAACCGCCGTGTCACCGGGGCCGGTCGGGGCGGCTCACGCCGACGCGCGTCTCACCAGCTCCGTGCCGAGGACGGCCTGGCGCCGGGCCGCGCCCCGGTCGCCGACCGCCTCCAGCAGCACCCGGGCCATGGCCCGGCCCATCCCCTCCACCGGCTGGCCCACCGAGGTCAGCCGGGGATCGGTGTGCCGGGCGACGGGGAGTCGTCGAACCCGACCACCGCCACGTCGTCCGTGCACCCGCCCGTCCCGCCGCCCGCGGCGTGTGCGGCGCGCCCGCGGCCATCACGTCCGACGCGGCGCACACCGCGTCCAGCGCCGGTGCGCACCAGCGTCGGCATCAGCTGCACATCGGCGTCGGTGAGCCCGGCGCCGGCGCCGGGCCCGACGTCGGAGCGGAACGGTTCGGTGAAGAACCACCGCGTCGGCTCGGGGACCACCAGCGCCACCGCGCCGGCGCGGCTGCCCGCCGGCGCCCGGGCGGCCCGGTCGGGCACATGGCCGAGCTCGGCGATCGCCCGCTGGACCAGGGAGCGGGTGGAGTCCCGCACCCGGGCGCGTCGTTGATGACCCGGGAGACGGTGCCCCGCCCCACGCCCGCGAGCGCGGCCACCTCCTCGGGCGTGGGCACGCCCGCGCGTCGCCTCGTCACCATCGCGTCACCTCCCGGCACCCGGCCTTCGGCGGGGCCCCATGGAAGCACCACGGGCCGGTGCGCCCGACCCGCCGGTCGCGGGTGTTACCCGCCCGTGAGCTCCCGGTACCCCCCCGTTCGGCGCTCCGGCGTGCGCTTCCCCGGTGACCGGCGGTGGCCGGGCGCACGGCGCCGAGTTGCGCGGGCCGGGCCGCCGGGCGGCGCGGGACGGCGGCCGGGGGGCGGGCGGGGCGGGCCCCGCGGGCCGCCGGCGGGGCGTGCCGGACACCGCCGGCGGCGCGCCGGGGGGCCCGTGTCACCGCTTCGGAGCAGGGGGCCGGAGGGGATTTCTCGGCGCGCGGGGTGGTGGTGGGTGGGGTGATCCTGCGTTCAGGACCGATGAAAGGGCTGGACGTCATGGCCACGTTGTGCAGACCGGCGGTGT
>NZ_JBFAGV010000022.1:0-104370 GCF_040653855.1 Streptomyces sp. NPDC050856
CGGACGGGCGTGGGGCGTCACGCTCCACGGCCGTCCGCCCTGCTGTCCCGGCCCGGTCAGGGGGCCGGTGGCGCGGGGGGAGTGGGCGGCGGGCCGCCGTCGTCCCGGTGCGCGATCCGGTCCAGGGCGCGCTTCGCCCTCCCCGTGCCCGATTCGATCCTGTCGCTGTACTTTCCCCCGGTCTTCCGGTCGACCACCCGCGCGGCCTTGTCCAGCCCGTGGTCGATCCTGTCCCCGTGCTGCCGCGCGAGGCCGGAGACCTTCTCCCTGGCAGGGCCCAGCCTGGCCTTCAGCTGATCCAGAAAGCCCATGGGTCACCATCCCCAGTGGTTGTCCGCGGCGGTGGACCTACTTGCGGGCGCCTTCCCCGGCCTCGTTGTCCGCCGCCTCCTCGGCCGACTGCTGCTTCGGGATCTCCACGCCCTCGGCCGCCTCCGGCTGCTGGGCCGGCTCGGGGGCCTGTGCGGCCTCCGCGGCCTCCGCGGCGGCGGACGCCCCGGACGGCGCCGTGGAGCCCTCCACCGCCGGCTCAGGGGCGTCCGCGGGGGCGTCCGTCAGCGTGGCGCCCGCCGCTTCCCTGGCCGGGGCGTCGCCCGACTCCTTGTCCTTCCGGCGAAACCATGCAAAAACGCCCATATCTACTCCATAGCGTACTCGTGTGGGCGAAATCCCGCCCCATCCGGAGCGTCCCATTGCGTCGCCCGGGGGAGCCGGTCCGAAAACCGGCGGTCGGAACCTCGCAACAGGCAACGACCCGAGCCGTGTCGCGTCACGCCACTCGTTCGGGGACGGGCCCGGGGGTTTGCGAGACTGGGGCGGTGAGAAGCGCACCTCCCGCCCCGCGGGTCATCGCCGTCGTCGGGCCCACCGCGGCCGGAAAGTCCGATCTGGGCGTCTTCCTCGCCCAGCGGCTGGGCGGCGAAGTCGTCAACGCCGACTCCATGCAGCTGTACCGTGGGATGGACATCGGTACCGCCAAGCTGACGCCCGAGGAACGCGGCGGCGTCCCGCACCACCTGCTGGACGTCTGGGACGTCACCGAGACGGCCAGCGTGGCCGAGTACCAGCGGCTGGCCCGCGCGGAGATCGACCGGCTGCTCGCCGCCGGCCGCACCCCCGTCCTCGTCGGCGGATCCGGCCTGTACGTACGCGGGGCCGTCGACGCGCTGCAGTTCCCCGGCACCGACCCCGCCGTCCGCTCCCGGCTGGAGGGCGAGCTCGCCGAGCACGGCCCCGGAGCCCTGCACGCCCGCCTCGCCGAGGCCGACCCGGCCGCCGCGCGGGCCATCCTGCCCGGCAACGGCCGCCGGATCGTCCGGGCGCTGGAAGTCATCGAGATCACCGGCCGGCCCTTCACCGCCAACCTCCCCGGCCCCGACCCGGTGTACGACACGGTCCAGATCGGCGTCGACGTGGAGCGCCCCGAGCTGGACGAGCGGATCGCCGCACGCGTGGACCGGATGTGGGAGGCCGGACTGGTCGACGAGGTGCGCGCGCTGGAGGCGCGGGGGCTGCGGGAAGGCCGCACCGCCGCCCGGGCGCTGGGCTACCAGCAGGTCCTCGCCGCGCTGGCCGGGGAGTGCACCGAGCGGGAGGCGCGCGCCGAGACGGTACGGGCCACCAAGCGTTTCGCCCGCCGCCAGGACTCCTGGTTCCGGCGCGACCCGCGCGTGCACTGGCTCAGCGGCGCCGCCGCGCACCGGGCGGAACTACCCGGCCAGGCGCTGACGTTGGTCGAACGAGCGATTACAGCCTGATCACGTGATGGCATCGGGAAGCCCCGCCCGTCATTCCGGAGGCCGGGGCCGTGCCATCATCGAGCATCGATCGACCAGGATTGCCGAGTTGGGAGGGCGCGTGGCGATGGAGGCCGGCCCTCGCGACAGAGAACAGCACGGAGCACCGGACGCGGCACACGGCGAGGCCCGGGTGCCGGACGCCCCCGGGCTGAGCCCGGACGGCCCGGAGCTGGCCGAGGACGGGACCCAGGAGGTCATCCCGGACGAGGTGGAGGTCGAGCTGCGCCCGCCGCGCCGGCTGCGGATCTGGCAGCTCGCGCCCATCGTGGGCCTGGCCGCCCTCGGCTCGCTGATGTTCGCCTTTCCCCTCGCGTTCGGGTCGGGGGACGGCGGCGCGGTCCTCGCCATGCTCGGCCTGCTGCTCAGCGGGTGCGCCGCCGGCTGGGGCATGATGGCCGCCCGCCGGGTCGGCCACACCTGGCCGGGGCTGCCCTCCCGGGGCTCCGGCGAGCGCCCGGACTGGCGGGTGATCGCCCTGTACGTCGTCGGAGCCGCCCTGCTCGTGGCACTCGCGGTGTGGCGGGTGGCCCGCCTGCGCTGACGGCCCGCCGGGCCGGCCGCAGCCCCGTCCCCGTACGATTGATCGCGTGACCACCGCACCCCTCGCCTTCCTCAAGGGACACGGCACGGAGAACGACTTCGTGATCGTGCCCGACCCGGACAACGCCGTCGCCCTGCCCGCCTCCGTCGTGGCCAGGATCTGCGACCGGCGGGCCGGCATCGGCGGCGACGGGCTGCTGCACGTCGTCCGGTCCGCCGCGCACCCCGAGGCACGGGGGATGGCCGGCGAGGCCGAGTGGTTCATGGACTACCGCAACGCCGACGGCTCGGTCGCCGAGATGTGCGGCAACGGCGTGCGGGTCTTCGCGCGCTACCTGGAGCGGGCCGGTCATGCCACCGCCGGTGATGTCGCCGTGGCCACCCGGGGCGGCGTCAAGCGCGTCCACCTGGCCAAGAACGGGGACGTGACCGTCTCGATGGGCCGCGCCCGGCTCCCCGAGGACGGTGTCACCGTCGGCGTCGGCGACCGCCGCTGGCCCGCCCGCAACGTGAACATGGGCAACCCGCACGCCGTGGCCTTCGTCGAGGACCTGGCCCACGCCGGTGACCTGTTCACCGAGCCCGCGTACACCCCGGCCGGGGTCTACCCGGACGGGGTCAACATCGAGTTCGCCGCCGACCGGGGCCCCCGCCACCTGGCCATGCGCGTCCACGAGCGAGGCGCGGCCGAGACCCGTTCCTGCGGCACCGGCGCGTGCGCGGTGGCCGTCGCGGCGGCCCGGCGGGACGGCGCCGACCCCACGCTGACCGGCGCCCCCGTCACGTACACCGTGGACGTCCTCGGCGGCACACTGGTGATCACCGAGCACCCGGACGGCGAGATCGAGATGACCGGCCCCGCGGTCGTCGTGGCCGAGGGGCACCTCGACCCGGCCTGGCTCACGGACATCGAAACCACGTCGGTCTGAGCCATCGCTCGAACGGGTGGTCCGGTTCACGCTGAGCGAGAGCCGGTCAGCTCTCCGTGGTGGGCTCGGTAGCATCAAGCACCGGCCCGGCGGGCACGCCTTGCCCGTCCACCGCCGGTCGACGCCGCCGGAGGTGCCCATGAGTAGCGCAGAGGCCACCAACCCCGCCCCACCCGGCCGCAGACGCGGCCGCCCCAGGATCGACCTCCGCAGGATCGGGCGCGCAGCGCTGCTCGGTCCCACCGCCCGGGACCGGCTGCCCGACGCGATCGGCCATGTCGCCGAGGCCCACCGCGCCCACCACCCGGACGCCGACCTGGCCGTCCTGCGCCGGGCCTACGTGCTCGCCGAGTCCTCGCACCGGGGCCAGTTCCGCAAGAGCGGCGAGCCGTACATCACCCACCCCCTCGCCGTCACCCTGATCCTGGCCGAACTGGGCGCCGAGACCACCACCCTGACCGCCTCGCTCCTGCACGACACCGTGGAGGACACCGAGGTGACGCTCGACCAGGTGCGGGAGGAGTTCGGCGAGGAGGTCTGCTACCTGGTCGACGGCGTGACCAAGCTGGAGAAGGTCGACTACGGCGCCGCCGCCGAGCCCGAGACCTTCCGCAAGATGCTCGTCGCCACCGGCAACGACGTACGCGTCATGTCCATCAAGCTCGCCGACCGGCTGCACAACATGCGCACCCTCGGCGTCATGCGCCCCGAGAAACAGGCGCGGATCGCCCGGGTCACCCGGGACGTACTGATCCCGCTCGCCGAACGGCTGGGCGTCCAGGCGCTCAAGACCGAGCTGGAGGACCTGGTCTTCGCCATCCTCCACCCCGCCGAGTACGAGAACACCCGCGCCCTGATCGCCGCCAACCCCACCGCCCAGGACGCGCTCGCCGCCATCGCCGACGGCGTCAGGTCCGTCCTGCGGGACGCCGGGATCACCGCGGAAGTCCTCATCCGCCCCCGGCACTTCGTCTCCGTCCACCGCATCAGGCTCAAGCGCGGCGAACTGCGGGGCACCGACTTCGGACGGCTCCTGGTCCTGGTCGGCGAGGACGCCGACTGCTACGGGGTGCTCGGAGAGCTGCACACCTGCTTCACCCCGGTGATCTCCGAGTTCAAGGACTTCATCGCGGCACCCAAGTTCAACCTGTACCAGTCGCTGCACACGGCCGTCGCCGCACCCGACGGGGCGGTCGCCGAAGTCCTCATCCGCACGCACCAGATGCACAAGGTCGCCGAGGCGGGCGTCGTCGCCCTCGGCAACCCCTACGCCGCCCCGCCCGAGGGCGCCGAGCCCGCCGAGGACGGCGAGCGCGCCGACCCCACCCGGCCCGGCTGGCTCTCCCGGCTGCTGGACTGGCAGCAGTCCGCCCCCGACCCGGACACCTTCTGGACCTCCCTCCGCGCGGACCTGGCCCAGGACGGCGAGATCACCGTGTTCCGCTGCGACGGCGGGACCCTGGCACTGCCGGCCGGCGCGACCTGCGTGGACGCCGCCTACGAGCAGTACGGCGAGGAGGCGCACGGCTGCATCGGCGCCCGGGTCAACGGACGTCTGGTGCCCCTGGGGACGGTGCTCGACGACGGCGACACCGTGCAACTGCTGCTCGCGGAGGACTCCGGCTCGGGGCCGTCCCCCGACTGGCTGGAGCACGCCCGCACCCCGGCCGCCCGGATCGCCATCAGCCGGTGGCTCAGCGCGCACCCGGAGGGCGTGAAGGTCCCGGCGAGCGTCCCCCGCCCGCCGTCCGCGGCGGTGAGCACCGGCCGCCGCCGGGCGGCCGACGCCGTGGTGGCCGCCCTGCCGGAGGCGGAAGTACGGCTGGCCGGCTGCTGCACACCGGTGCCGCCGGACTCCGTCACCGGGTTCGAGGTGCGCGGCGGGAACGTCACCGTCCACCGGGCGCAGTGCCCGGCCGTGCGCCGGATGGAGGCCCTGGGACGGGCCCCGGTCGCGGTGCGCTGGGGCGAGACGTCCGCCTGCCGGGTGACCCTGGTCGCCGAGTCGTTCGGCCGCCCCCGGCTGCTCGCCGACCTCACCGAGGCGATCGCCACGGCCGGTGCCGCCGTCGTCTCGGCGACTGTGGAGCCCCCCAGCGAGCAGCGGGTCCGGCACACCTACACGCTCCGGCTCGGCGATGCGGCCGAGCTGCCCGCGCTGATGCGCGCCATGCGCGACGTGCCGGGCGTGTACGACGTGACGCGCGCCCAGCGGCCGGCCCAGCGCCCGGCGGCTCCCTGACCGGGCGCGCGGGCCCGGCGCCCGCGGAGGCGGACGCCTTGCGGCGGCCCGCCACGCCCGGCGCCGGACGGGCCGCCTCCGTGCGGCCGCGTGCCGGGTGTTCCGGCGACCCTTTCGGGTGCGCGGGGCGCGCGCCGTCGCGGTGCGCGCCGGGCGCGCTGGTAGCGGTGGGGCCATGCCCCTCACTTCTCGCCGCCTGCGCGCCGCCCTGGTGGTCACCGCCTCGGCCGGACTGATCGCCGCCGCCCTGCCCTCACCCGAACCGCTCGGCATCGGGGACCGGCTCTTCCCCCACCTCGGCAACCCCGGGTACGACGTCCTCGCGTACGACATCGCCCTCACCTACAAGGGCGACAACAGCAAGCCGATGGACGCCCTGACCAAGATCGACGCGCGGGTCACCGGCCCGCTCGACCGCGTCAACCTCGACTTCACCCACGGCACCGTCCGCGCGGTCGAGGTCAACGGCCTCCCCGCCGAGTTCGCGATGAGCGGCGAGGACCTGGTCATCGAGCCGGTCCGCGCCCTCGACGCGGGCGAGCGGCTCAGCATCTCCGTCACCCACACCAGTGACCCGTCCGGCCCCAAGGGCTCCGGCGGCTGGGTGCGCACCGCCGACGGGCTGGTCATGGCCAACCAGGCGGACGCCGGCCGCCGGGTCTTCCCCTGCAACGACCATCCCTCGGACAAGGCGTACTTCACCTTCCGTGTCACCGCCCCCGAGGACCTCACCGCCGTCGCCAACGGCAGCCGGGTGGCCACGGCGCTCGCCGGCGCGACCCGCACCTGGCTGTACCGGGGCAGCGAACCCATGGCCACCGAGCTGGCGCAGGTCTCCATCGGCCGTTCCGCGGTGGTCCACCGCACCGGCCCGCACGGACTGCCCGTCCGCGACGTGGTGCCCGTCGCCGACCGCGACCTGCTGGAGCCCTGGCTGAGGAAGACCCCGGGCCACCTGGAGTGGATGGAGCGGCAGGTCGGCCGCTACCCCTTCGAGACGTACGGCGTGCTGGTCGCCGACGCCGACACCGGTTTCGAGCTGGAGACCCAGACGCTCTCCCTGTTCGAGCGTTCGGTCTTCACCCGCAGCGCACTGCCGAAGTGGTACGTCGACTCGGTGATGGTGCACGAACTGGCCCACCACTGGTTCGGCAACAGCGTCTCGCCGCGCACCTGGTCCGACCTGTGGCTCAACGAGGGCCACGCCACCTGGTACGAGGCGATGTACGCCGAGGAGACCGCCGAGCAGCCGCTGGAGCGCCGTATGCGCGCCGCGTACACCGCGTCGGACGGGTGGCGCGCGGCCGGCGGCCCGCCGGCCACGCCCAAGGCGCCCGCCCCCGGCCAGCAGATCAGCCTGTTCCGCCCGATCGTCTACGACGGCAGCGCCCTGGTCCTGTACGCGCTGCGGCAGGAGATCGGCAAGGACGCCTTCCAGCGGCTGGAGCGGCGCTGGGTGACCGACCACGCGCACGGCACGGCCGGCACCGAGGACTTCGTACGGCTCGCCTCCGAGGTCGCGGGCCGCGATCTGACCGCGTTCCTCAAGGGCTGGCTGTACGGGGAGCGCACCCCGGCGATGCCCGGCCACCCGGACTGGCGCAGCAAGGCCCCGGCGGAGGCACAGGCCCCGGCGGCCGAGCACTGAAACCCGCGTGACGGGCCCGGTGGTGCCGTGCGACCATCGACGGGTCGGCGGCGCTGCCGGGCCCGCATCACAGGGGGCCGCCCCGGGAATGATCCGGGGGAGTCACGCGTTGTGACAGACGTATCGGACATTCCCATCGGCGTAAGGATCCAATGACCTCCTCTTCATCTTCTTCCCAGGACGCACAGAGCTTCGCGGACCAGAACCGCAACCAGAGCCTTCGGGCCGATGCCCTGATGGAAGAGGACGTCGCCTGGAGCCACGACATCGACGGAGACCGGGACGGCGACCAGTTCGACCGCTCCGAGCGGGCCGCGCTGCGGCGTGTGGCCGGCCTCTCCACCGAGCTCGAAGACGTCACCGAGGTCGAGTACCGGCAGCTGCGCCTGGAGCGCGTGGTGCTGGTGGGCGTATGGACCTCGGGGACCGTTCAGGACGCGGAGAACTCCCTCGCGGAGCTGGCGGCGCTGGCCGAGACGGCGGGCGCGCTGGTGCTCGACGGCGTGATCCAGCGACGTGACAAGCCCGACCCGGCCACCTACATCGGCTCGGGCAAGGCGAACGAACTGCGGGACATCGTGCTGGAGACCGGCGCCGACACCGTCGTCTGCGACGGTGAACTCAGCCCCGGCCAGCTCATCCACCTCGAGGACGTCGTCAAGGTCAAGGTGGTCGACCGTACCGCCCTGATCCTCGACATCTTCGCCCAGCACGCCAAGTCCCGGGAGGGCAAGGCGCAGGTCGCGCTCGCGCAGATGCAGTACATGCTGCCGAGGCTGCGGGGCTGGGGCCAGTCGCTGTCCCGGCAGATGGGTGGCGGCGGCGGTGGCGGTATGGCCACCCGAGGCCCCGGTGAGACCAAGATCGAGACGGACCGGCGGCGGATCCGCGAGAAGATGGCGAAGATGCGCCGTGAGATCGCGGAGATGAAGACCGGCCGGGACATCAAGCGGCAGGAGCGGCGGCGCAACAAGGTGCCGTCGGTCGCCATCGCCGGTTACACCAACGCCGGCAAGTCCTCCCTCCTCAACCGGCTGACCGGCGCGGGCGTGCTGGTGGAGAACGCGCTGTTCGCCACCCTCGACCCGACCGTGCGCCGGGCCGAGACACCCGGCGGCCGGCTGTACACCCTGGCCGACACCGTGGGCTTCGTCCGGCACCTGCCGCACCACCTGGTCGAGGCGTTCCGCTCCACCATGGAGGAGGTCGGCGACTCCGACCTGATCCTGCACGTGGTGGACGGCTCGCACCCGGCCCCGGAGGAGCAGCTCGCGGCCGTCCGCGAGGTGATCCGCGACGTGGGTGCCACCGATGTGCGCGAGATCGTCGTGATCAACAAGGCGGACGCGGCCGACCCGCTGGTACTGCAGCGGCTGCTGCGCGTCGAACGGCACTCCATCGCCGTGTCGGCGCGTACCGGCGAGGGCATCGCGGAACTGCTCGAGCTGATCGACGCCGAGCTGCCCCGTCCGGAGGTCGAGATCGAGGCACTCGTGCCGTACACCAAGGGCGGGCTGGCCTCCCGCGTGCACGCCGAGGGCGAGGTCATCTCCGAGGAGCACACCCCGGAGGGCACGCTGCTCAAGGCACGGGTGCACGAGGAGCTGGCCGCGTTCCTCGCACCGTACGTGCCCGCGGCGCACTGACGGCCGCGCCGGACACGGCGGAAGGCCCGCCCCCCTCTGTGTGAGGGGGGCGGGCCTTCCGCGTGTCCGGCCGGTCCGCGGAGTGACCCGCGGACCGGGGCCTACCGGCCCGCGAACTTCCCGCTGACGGCCTCGTACACGCCCTTGGCCTCGGCGCCCAGGCGCGGGCCCGCCAGCCAGCCGGCCTTGACCGGGCCGATGGAGGTGTTGGAGACCAGCGCCGGCTTGCCGTCCTTGCCCCGCGCGACCCAGCCACCGCCGGAGGACCCGCCGGTCATGGTGCAGCCGATGCGGTACATCGTCGGCTGCTCAGCCTTGACGGACAGGCGGCCAGGCCTGTCGGCGCACTGGAACATCTTCTCGCCGTCGAACGGCGGCGCCGCCGGGTAGCCGGTCGCCTCCACGCGCTCGATCCTCTGCGTCGCCGGGGCGTTGAAGTCCACCGCGAGCGCCGAACCGACCGTCTCCTCCAGCGACTTGCCCTTGCCGCCCTTCTCCGGGGTCACGTGGATGACCGCGAAGTCGTACGGAGCGCCCTGGCCACCGGTCGTGGCGCCCTCGGCGATCCACTGCTCGGAGGTCTGCGCCCAGTCGCCCCACCACACGCCGTACGGCGCGATCTCCTCGCGCGAGGAACCGCGCAGCTCGGCGGTGGGCCTGGCGCTGTCGTTGTAGGAGGGGACGAAGGCGATGTTGCGGTACCAGCCGCCGTTCTTGCCGGCGTGCACACAGTGGCCCGCGGTCCACACCAGGTTGGACCTGCCCGGGTTCGCCGGGTCCTTGACGACCGTGGCGGAGCAGACCATCGAGCCCTTGGGGCCGTCGAAGAGCACCTTGCCGGCCTCCGGGGCGCCGGAGTGGTACGGCGGCGCGACCGCCGTGGCCCGGACCGGCTCGGGCGTCGGGTCCGTGACGGCCTCGTCACCGGAGATGTCCCGGTCCTCGACCGGCCGCTCCGGCTCCTCCGCCTCCCGCATCCGGTCGGGGTCCCACAGGCCCTCGATGATCGGGTTGACGTAGTCCTTGGCCTCACGCAGCCATGTGTCCTTGTCCCAGTTCTTCCACTCGCCGTTCCTCCACTTGTCCAGGTCGATCCCGTGCTCCTTGAGCCGGTCCTTCAGATCGTCCGGTATGTGGATCTTTCCGTCGGACCCCTGGCTCGGGGAGGCCGCGGGCGTTCCGCCCGCGTTGTCCTCGCCCGGTCCGCAGGCGGTGGCCGTCAGCGCGAGCGCCGCGGCGACGGAGGCTGCGGCGAGCAGCGGGCGAATGGGTCGCATGTCGTGATCCCCCAGGGACTTCGTAACCGAGCGTTTCTCAGCTCCGCCGCCACCACCGCGGCACCGGAACCGGCCCCCACTATGCCGGTGCCGATGGGGACGGCGTTCGGCAGGGGCTCGGTTCCACCGCGCAAGCTTCTTCTTGCATGCCCGTGATCCGTCGCGGACGTCGTCGTTGGTACGTACGGGGGACACCGGCCCGGCGTCCGCTCGCCCCTCGCCCGGGGAGCGGACCGCCCAACCGGTGCGCGCCCCGACCGTCGCAGCGACCGTGACGCACGTCCGTCACAGATACCCGCGGGAGGACCCCGAGCCGTGGCCCTGACCGAACCAGCTCCGGCGGCGCCGCCCCCTGCCGCGCCCACCGCGCACGAGGGCATCCTGCGGCGCCAGTCGCTGCGCGAGTCGGCGGCCCGCACCTACGCCCGCTCCCTGCCGATCGTCCCGGTACGGGCACGGGGGCTGACGATCGAGGGAGCGGACGGCCGGCGGTACCTGGACTGCCTGTCCGGGGCGGGCACCCTGGCCCTCGGGCACAACCACCCGGTGGTGCTGGAAGCCATCAAGAAGGTCATCGACTCCGGCGCCCCGCTGCACGTCCTGGACCTGGCCACCCCGGTCAAGGACGCCTTCACCACCGAACTGTTCGCCACCCTGCCGCGCCCGCTCGCCGACGACGCGCGCATCCAGTTCTGCGGCCCGGCGGGTACGGACGCGGTCGAGGCCGCGCTCAAACTGGTCCGCACGGCGACCGGCCGCAGCGGGATGCTCGCCTTCACCGGGGCGTACCACGGGATGACCGCCGGCGCGCTGGAGGCATCGGGCGGCGCCACGGACGTACGGGTCACCCGGCTGCCCTACCCGTACGACTACCGCTGCCCCTTCGGCGTCGGCGGTGAGCGCGGCGCCGAACTGGGCGCGCGCTGGACCGAGCAGCTGCTGGACGACCCCAAGAGCGGGGTGCCCTCCCCGGCCGGGATGATCCTCGAACCGGTGCAGGGAGAGGGGGGTGTCATCCCCGCCCCCGACGGCTGGCTGCGCCGGATGCGCGAGATCACCGCCGCCCGTTCCATCCCGCTGATCGCCGACGAGGTGCAGACCGGTGTCGGCCGCACCGGAACGTTCTGGGCGGTCGAGCACAGCGGTGTGGTGCCCGACGTGATGGTGCTGTCCAAGGCCATCGGCGGCTCCCTCCCCCTGGCCGTGATCGTCTACCGCTCCGGGCTGGACGTCTGGCAGCCGGGCGCCCACGCGGGCACGTTCCGCGGCAACCAGCTCGCCATGGCGGCCGGTGCGGCGACCCTCGCGTTCGTACGGGAGAACCGGCTCCCCGAGCGGGCGGCCGTCCTGGGCGCCCGGATGCTGGGGCAACTGCAGGGGCTGGCCGCCGCCCACCGGTGCGTCGGTGACGTACGCGGCCGGGGCCTGATGATCGGCGTCGAGCTCGTCGACCCGGACGGCACCGCCGCCACCTCCACCGGCACCGCCGTCCGCGACGCCCCGCCGGCCGCCCCCGCCCTCGCGGCGGCCGTGCAGCGCGAGTGCCTGGACCGCGGGCTCATCGTCGAACTCGGCGGGCGCCATTCCGCGGTGGTACGCCTCCTGCCGCCCCTCACCCTCACCGACGAACAGGCCGTGGCCGTCCTCGACCGCTTCGCCGACGCCCTGGCCGCCGCCGAGCGTCACGCCCCGCACCACCGGCACGACCCAGGGCCGTCCTCCTGACCCCGCACCCCTCACCAGAAAGCCCCGCCGTGAACCCCACTCCCGCACCCGAAGCAGCCGACGCCGACGGCCGCTCCGCCGCCCACCACCGAGGACCGGACCGGACCCGCGGCCCCCTCACGGCCGAGCCGACGACGGTGCCACGCCAGCAGTCGGGGGGGTACGACGAGGGCCGCGCCCCCGGCACCGTCGCACCGGGCACACCGGCCGCCGCCGACGACCTCGACCACCCCGACCCGTACCACGCCGCGGACGCCGCGACCATCGAGAACCTGCTGCGCTGCTGGGTACGGGAGAACAACCTCGCCCGCCCCGCCGGGCACACGCTGCGCATCCCCCTCGACGCCAGCGGAACGGCCCTGCTCGTGCCCGTCCACCACTGGTCCCCGGCCGGGTGGCACCGCTTCGGCCCGCCCGCCCTCGAAGGGGCCCCGCACAGCGCCCCGCCCGCCGACGCCGTGACGGTCGCCGCCCTCCTCAGCCGCGAGTCCGGCCGGCGCGAAGGCACGGACCTGGTGGGCCGCGTCGCCGACTCCGCCCGCCGCACCGCCGAGTTCATCGCCCACCGGCGAGGGCGGCCCGCGCACGCCCCCGACGCCGACCTCTTCCTCACCGCCGAGCAGTCGCTCCTGCTCGGCCACCCGCTCCACCCCACCGCCAAGAGCCGCGAGGGTCTCTCCGACGCCGAGAGCCGGCTCTACTCGCCCGAGCTGCACGGCTCCTTCCCGCTCCACTGGATGGCCGTCGACCGCTCCGTACTGGCCACCGACTCCGCGTGGACCGAGCAGGGCCGCCTGCTGCCCGCCGAGCAGCTGCTCGCCCGGCTCGCCCCCGGCCTCCGGCTGCCCAAGGACACCGCGGCCCTGCCCATGCACCCCTGGCAGGCCCGCGAGGTCCTGCACCGCCCGGCCGTCGCCGCGCTGCTTGCCGCCGGCCTCCTGCTCGACCTCGGACCGCACGGCGACCCCTGGCACCCCACCTCCTCGGTCCGCACCGTCCACCGGCCCGGCGCACCGGTGATGCTCAAGCTCTCCCTCGGCGTCCGCATCACCAACTCCCGCCGCGAGAACCTCCGCAAGGAGCTCCACCGGGGCGTCGAGGTGCACCGCCTGCTGCGCACCGGGCTGGCCGAGCAGTGGCAGTCCGCCCACCCCGGCTTCGACATCGTCCGCGATCCGGCGTGGCTCGCCGTCGACACCCCGGCGGGCGAGCCCGTCACCGGACTGGACGTCATCCTCCGGCACAACCCCTTCCGCCTCGGTGACGACGCCGTCTGCCCGGCCGGCCTGACCACCCCCCGGCCGTGGCCGGGCGGCACCCGGATGCGCTCCCGCCTGGCGGTCATCGTCTCCCGGCTCGCCGCCCGCACCGGCCGGCCCACCGGAGCCGTCGCCGCCGAGTGGTTCCTGCGCTACCTCGACCACGTCGTGCGCCCGGTGCTCTGGCTGGACGGCACGGCCGGGGTCGCCCTGGAGGCCCACCAGCAGAACACCCTGGTCCTCCTCGACCCCGAGGGCTGGCCCGTGGGCGGGCGCTACCGCGACAACCAGGGCTACTACTTCCGGGAGTCCCACCGCGCCGCACTGGAACGCCGGCTGCCGGGCATCGGCACGAGCAGCGACACCTTCGTCTCCGACGAGGTCACCGACGAACGCTTCGCCTACTACCTCGGCATCAACAACGTCCTCGGTTTGATCGGCGCCTTCGGATCACAGCGCCTCGCCGACGAACGCCTCCTGCTCGCCGCCTTCCGCGAATTCCTCACCGCCGCCACCCGCCTCGGCTCGCCGCTGCCCGCGCACCTGCTGGAGAGCCGCACCCTGCGCTGCAAGGCCAACCTGCTCACCAGGCTGCACGGCCTGGACGAACTCGTCGGCCCGGTCGACACCCAGTCCGTGTACGTCACCATCACCAACCCCCTGCACCCCTGACCCGCCCGTTCCATCCGCCCCGCTGAGAGGAGAGCGACCCGTGCCTCCCACCGAGGCCGGCACCGACACCGGCGCCGGTACGGACGACACCGTGGAGCTACGGCTGCCCGACGAGCTCGTCGCACCGTTCGGGACGGACCAGCCGCTCGGCGGGGAACAGGACGGCGACCCCGGCGGCGACCTGCTGGACGGCGTCGCCGAGTGGGGCCCGGCCACCACCCCGCTCGGCGTCTTCCAGCTCGTACCGGTCCGCGTCCGGCGCGACCTGGCGCTGATCAGCCGCTGGATGAACGACCCGGCGGTCGCCGCCTTCTGGGAACTGGCCGGGCCCGAAACCGTCACCGCCGCCCACCTGCGCGCCCAGACCGGGGGAGACGGGCGCAGCGTGCCCTGCCTGGGCGTCCTGGGCGGCGTACCCATGAGCTACTTCGAGATCTACCGGGCCGACCTCGACCCGCTGGCCCGCCACTACCCGGCCCGCCCGCACGACACCGGCGTCCACCTCCTCATCGGCGGGGTCGCCGACCGGGGCCGGGGCGTCGGCGGTGCCCTGCTGCGCGCCGTCGCCGACCTCGTACTCGACAACCGGCCCCGCTGCGCACGTGTCGTCGCCGAACCCGACCTGCGCAACACCCCGTCGGTCTCGGCCTTCCTGACGGCCGGCTTCCGCTTCTGCGCCGAAGTGGACCTGCCGGACAAACGCGCTGCCCTCATGATCCGCGACCGTGTACTGCGACACCTGCTGTGAAGGGGCCGTCGCTGCTCATACGTCGCTCCGTCCGCATCGGTCCCACCGCGAGGAGTCCCCGTGCCGAAGCCCCCTGCCAGCCACGACTCCGCGGAGCCGTCCGCCCGGACGACCCCGCCGCTGGCGGTTCCCCCCGAACTCAACCCGCGGAGCTGGGCGCGGGCCTCCAGCCGCCTCCTGGCGAAGATGATCGGCGAGTTCGCGTACGAGGAGATCATCGACCCGGTCCGCCGGATCGCCCCGCCCGCCGAGCGGCCCCTCGCCGCCGGCCCCGGCCCGGCCGCCGGCCGGGCTCCCACCGGTGAGCAGTACGGGATGCGCCTGGACGACGGGGCACTGCTCACCTTCACCGCGCGCCGCACCGCGTACGGCAGCTGGCGCGTCGCCCCGGACTCCATCGCCTGCGACGGCAGGCCCTTCACGGACCCCCTGCGCTTCCTGGTGCGCACCCGCCGCCTCCTCGCACTCGACGGGGCGACGCTCGGCCACCTGATCCGCGAGCTGACCACCACGCTCACCGCCGACACCCGGCTCGACCACACCGCGCTCAGCGCCGAGCGGCTGGCCGAGCTGGACTACGCCGACCTCGAAGGCCACCAGACGGGCCACCCGTGGATCGTCCTCAACAAGGGGCGCCTCGGCTTCTCCGCCGGTGACGCGGCCCAGTGGACCCCCGAGGCCCGCAGGCCGGCCCGGCTGCCCTGGATCGCGGTCAGTACCGACCTCGCCGCCTACCGGGGCGTCCCCGACCTCGCCACCCCCCGGCACCTCTACGACCGCGAGCTCGACCCGGCCGTGCGGGAGTCCTTCCGCACCACGCTGCTGGCCCGCGGCCTCGACCCGGCCGGGTACCTGCTGCTGCCGGTCCACCCCTGGCAGTGGGACGAGGTGCTGCTGCCGCTGTACGCCCCGGCCATCGCCCAGGGCACCGTCGTCCCGCTCACCACCGACGGCGACCTCCGGCTGCCGCAGCAGTCCATCCGCACCTTCCTCAACGTCACCCGGCCCGACCGGCACACCGTGAAGCTGCCGCTGTCCGTGCTGAACACCCTCGTCTGGCGCGGACTGCCCACCGAGCGGACCATCGCCGCCCCCGCCGTGACCGCCTGGATCCACTCCCTGCGCGACGCCGACCCGTTCCTGCGTGACGAGTGCGGCGTGTTACTGCTGGGCGAAGTCGCCTCCGTGACCGTCCGGCACCCGCTCTACGACCACCTGCCCGAGGCCCCGTACCAGTACAAGGAGCTCCTCGGCGCGATCTGGCGCGAGCCCCTGCGACTGCCGCCCGGCGAACGCGCCCGCACCCTGGCGGCCCTCCTGCACACCGACCCGCGGGGCCGTTCCTTCACCGCCGAGCTGGTGGCCCGCTCGGGCCTCACCCCGACCGCCTGGCTCCGGCGCCTCTTCGCCACGATGCTGCCGCCCCTGCTGCACTTCCTCTACCGCTACGGCACCGTCTTCTCCCCGCACGGCGAGAACGTCATCGTCGTCTTCGACGAGCGGGACGTGCCGGTACGGCTGGCGATCAAGGACTTCGTGGACGACGTCAACGTCAGCGCGCGCCCGCTGCCCGAGCACGACACGATGTCCGACGACGTACGGGCCGTCCTGCTCACCGAGGAGCCGGGATTCCTCACCCAGTTCATCCACGCCGGCCTGTTCGTCGGCGTCTTCCGCTTTCTGGCGCCCCTGTGCGAGGAACAACTCGGCGTGCGGGAGCGGGACTTCTGGTCACTCGTGCGGGGTGAGATCCTGCGCCACCAGAGCCGCTTCCCGGAGCTCAAGGACCGGTTCGAGACCTTCGACCTGCTCACCGCGCGCATCGAGCGGCTGTGCCTCAACCGCAACCGGTTGCACCTGGACGGTTACCGTGACCGCCCGCAGCGCCCGCACGCCGCCGTCCACGGCACCGTCCCCAATCCGCTGGCGTGAACGGAACGGGATTGTCGGTGCCGCCCCGTAGGCTGGTCGGGCTATGACGAAGCCATCCCTCCCCGATCTCCTCCACGCCGCCGTCGCCGCCGTCGGCGGTGTGGAAAGGCCAGGCCAGGTCACCATGGCCGAGGCCGTCGCCCAGGCCGTCGACGACGGTTCCCACCTGCTCGTCCAGGCCGGCACCGGCACCGGCAAGTCCCTCGGGTACCTGGTGCCCGCCCTGGCGCACGGGGACCGGGTCGTGGTGGCCACGGCCACCCTGGCACTCCAGCGGCAGCTGGTGGAGCGCGACCTGCCGCGGACGGTGGAGGCACTGCACCCGCAGCTCCGCCGCCGCCCGGAGTTCGCCATGCTCAAGGGCCGCTCGAACTACCTCTGCCTGCACCGGCTCCACGAGGGCGTCCCGCAGGACGACGAGGACGGCCTTTTCGACCAGTTCGAGGCGGCCGCGCCCACCAGCAAACTGGGCCAGGACCTGCTGCGGATGCGCGACTGGGCCGACGAGACCGAGACCGGCGACCGGGACGACCTGACCCCCGGCGTCTCCGACCGGGCCTGGGCCCAGGTGTCCGTCTCGTCCCGGGAGTGCCTCGGTGCGACGAAGTGCGCGTACGGGGCGGAGTGCTTCGCCGAGGCCGCGCGGGAGCGCGCCAAGCTCGCCGATGTCGTCGTCACCAATCACGCCCTGCTCGCCATCGACGCGATCGAGGGCGCCCCCGTCCTGCCGCAGCACGATGTACTGATCATCGACGAGGCCCATGAGCTGGTCTCCCGGGTGACCGGCGTCGCCACCGGCGAGCTCACGCCGGGGCAGGTCAACCGCGCGGTGCGGCGGGCCGCCAAGCTGGTCGACGAGAAGGCCGCCGACCAGCTCCAGACCGCCGCGGAGGGCTTCGAGCGGCTGATGGAGCTGGCGCTGCCGGGCCGCCTGGAGGAGATCCCCGAGGACCTGCGGTACGCCCTGATGGCGCTGCGGGACGCGGCCCGTGCGGTCGTCTCGGCCCTGGGGGCGACGCGCGACCGGTCGGTCCAGGACGAGGACGCGGTCCGCCGCCAGGCCCTGGCCTCCGTGGAGAACGTCCACGACGTCGCCGAGCGGATCACCCAGGGCTCCGAGTACGACGTCGTCTGGTACGAGCGCCACGACCGGTTCGGGGCCTCCTTGCGGGTCGCCCCGCTCTCCGTCTCCGGCCTCCTGCGCGAGAAGCTCTTCGCCGACCGGTCGGTCGTCCTCACCTCCGCGACCCTGAAGCTGGGCGGTGACTTCAACGGGGTGGGCGCCTCGCTCGGCCTCGCCCCGGAGGGCACCGAGGGGGAGGACCTGCCCGTCTGGAAGGGCATCGACGTCGGCTCGCCGTTCGACTACCCCAAGCAGGGCATCCTGTACGTGGCGCGGCACCTGGCGACCCCGGGCCGGGAGGGCAGCCGGGGCGACATGATGGACGAGCTCGCCGAGCTGGTCGAAGCGGCCGGCGGCCGTACGCTCGGTCTGTTCTCCTCCATGCGGGGAGCCCAGGCCGCCGCCGAGGAACTGCGCGGCAGGCTGGACAAGCCGATCCTGCTCCAGGGCGAGGACACCCTCGGTGAGCTGATCAAGAAGTTCGCGGGTGACCCGGAGACCTGCCTCTTCGGCACGCTGTCCCTCTGGCAGGGCGTCGATGTCCCCGGACCCAACTGCCAGCTCGTGGTGATGGACCGCATTCCCTTCCCGCGCCCGGACGACCCGCTGATGAGTGCCCGGCAGAAGGCGGTGGAGGAGGCCGGCGGCAATGGCTTCATGGCCGTCGCCGCCACACATGCCGCGCTGCTCATGGCGCAGGGCGCCGGCCGGCTGGTGCGGGCCACCGGCGACCGGGGAGTGGTCGCGGTGCTGGACCCGCGGCTGGCGAACGCCCGGTACGGCAGCTATCTGCGGGCGTCCATGCCCGATTTCTGGTACACCACCGATCCCAACCAGGTGCGCCGCTCGCTCGCCGCGATCGACGCGGCGGCCAGGGCCGCAGGCGCCTGACTTCATGGCGGGCGGCCCCACCGGGGAAGCCCGCCCCGCTGGGGGAGGGGCCTTGGGTCACGGGGCGCCGCCGGACACGCTCGGTCACGGATCACGGATCACGGATCACGGATCACGGGCCCCGGGGCCCGGGACCCGGGCCGCCAGCCACGGGCGCCCCGGGGCCCCGGGCACAACAGGGCCCCGGGACCGGCGCAGTGGGTCCCGGGGCCGGTCCAGACCGGCGGGGCGTTCACACCCGCCGCAGCACCGCCACGACCTTGCCGAGGATGGTCGCCTCGTCGCCGGGAATCGGCTGGTAGGCCGCATTGTGCGGGAGCAGCCAGACATGGCCGTCCTCGCGCTTGAAGCGCTTGACGGTGGCCTCGCCGTCCAGCATGGCCGCCACGATGTCGCCGTTCTCCGCGACCGGCTGGCGGCGGACGGTGACCCAGTCGCCGTCGCAGATGGCCGCCTCGATCATGGAGTCGCCGACGACCTTGAGGACGAACAGCTCTCCGTCGCCGACCAGCTGGCGCGGCAGCGGGAAGACGTCCTCGACGGACTCCTCCGCGAGGATCGGGCCGCCGGCCGCGATCCGGCCGACCAGCGGCACGTAGGAGGCGGCGGGCTTGCCCGTGGTGTCCGTGGGCTGGGTGCTGGGCTGGTCGGAGCCCCGGACCTCGTACGCCCTGGGCCGGTGCGGGTCCCGGCGCAGGAATCCCTTGCGCTCCAGGGCCATCAGCTGGTGCGCCACCGAGGAAGTGCTGGAGAGGCCGACCGCCTGGCCGATCTCGCGCATCGACGGCGGGTACCCACGGCGCTGCACGGAGTCGCGGATGACCTCGATCACGCGGCGCTGCCGGTCGGTGAGGCCCGAGCTGTCCGCTCGGATGCCGGGAGGTCGGCCGGGGAGGGAGCGGGCGGGCTTGGCCCCCTCCGCGGTCGTGGTCGCTTCATTCATGGCGTGTACCGGCTCGAGTCGGCTCTGGGAGCGGTCATGGGCGGTGATGGTGGCACTGTCTGCGGTGGTGGTCACGTCGGCGGCCCCTCTCGGATGGTCTCCCTAGCTGGTCAACGGTAGTTGCTTTCGAAAGGTTGCGCCAAACACACGTTCGAGTGAAAAATCGCGGAATGGCTTACGTGTGCGTGTGACTAGGTGTATGTGCGACCCCTGGGGCGGCCCGCCGCGGCCGTGTCGCGGTGGCGGTCCAGGCAGTCACGGTAACCGCCGCCGCCGTGGCCCGGTGGAGCGGGGCGGGGGTTTCCAGTCTGTCATCCCGGGCATCCGCGGCCGTGGCCGCGCGCCGTGAGCCCGGGTGGCGGCCTCGTCGCACCCGGACTCCGCGACGGACGGTTCGTCACTCTCCGTGGTATCGCCGCTTCGCGGTGGCTGACCGGTGGTTGACCTGCTGAAACGTTTTCCCGTCGCCGGCCCACCCCCTCCCCGCCCCCGCGCCGCCCCGGGTGGCCCCGGGTGGCGCCGGTCGCCGGACCCCCGCCTCGCGGTGGCCCCGGGGCCGTCCCGTAGGCTCGTCCCGGGTCTCCGGCCCACCGGCCGACGCGACACGCGCGATCTGCGGGATGAGCGGCCAGACCCCAGATCTAGTGGTTGGATTGCCCCGGCCGCCCAGAAGTTGTGGTCCCCGGTCGGCCGGGGGTGCATCGATCGCCTATGCTTGGGGCTGCGCCGAAGGGCCCGGTCCGGGCCTGCCGAGGCTGTTCAGTCGTGCTGTGAAGGAGGGTTGGGAACCATGCACTGCCCCTTCTGCAGGCACCCCGACAGCCGGGTCGTCGACAGTCGCACCACCGATGACGGCACGTCCATCCGGCGCCGCCGCCAGTGCCCCGACTGCTCCCGCCGTTTCACCACGGTGGAGACCGCCTCACTGATGGTGATCAAGCGCTCCGGTGTGACCGAGCCGTTCAGCCGCACCAAGGTCATCTCCGGAGTGCGCAAGGCGTGCCAGGGGCGGCCGGTCACCGAGGACGCCCTCGCCCAGCTCGGCCAGCGGGTCGAGGAGGCGGTGCGCGCCACCGGCAGCGCGGAACTGACCACTCACGATGTCGGGCTCGCCATACTCGGCCCGCTGCAGGAGCTCGACCTCGTCGCGTACCTGCGCTTCGCGTCCGTGTACCGGGCGTTCGACTCGCTCGAAGACTTCGAGGCCGCCATCGCGGAGCTGCGCGAGCAGCGGCCTCCGGCGGAGGGGGGCGGGACCGGAGTGACCTCCGGGGTCCCGGTTCCCGCCGTCGCCGCCGACCGATCGACCTGATCGGGCTGATCGGCGGTCCGCCGGCCGGCGGCCACCGGCCGGCGCGCCAGCCGGCCGGCGGGTCCGGCGGCCGGCCGGCGCATTGAGACCTGTCCGGGGCGCTGTGCGCGGCGCCCAGGACAACAGACAGAGACTGTGCCCTGGGAAGATCTGGGCACTCAAGGGTGTTTTTGCCCGTATATGGGAGGCGGCATGACAGAGACGACGAGCGGCCCGGCACGAGGATCCCGCACCAAGGGATCCAAGGCCGCTGCGGCCCGACAGGGTTTGCGCATCGAGCGCATCCACACCACGCCCGGCGTGCATCCGTACGACGAGGTCGTGTGGGAGCGTCGTGACGTCGTCATGACGAACTGGCGCGACGGCTCGGTCAACTTCGAGCAGCGCGGCGTCGAGTTCCCCGACTTCTGGTCGGTGAACGCGGTCAACATCGTCACCAGCAAGTACTTCCGCGGGGCCGTCGGTACCCCGCAGCGCGAGACCAGCCTCAAGCAGCTGATCGACCGCATCGTGAAGACCTACCGCAAGGCCGGCGAGGACCACCAGTACTTCGCCTCGGACGCCGACGCGGAGATCTTCGAGCACGAGCTGGCCCACGCCCTCCTGCACCAGATCTTCAGCTTCAACTCCCCGGTGTGGTTCAACGTCGGCACGCCGCAGCCCCAGCAGGTCTCCGCCTGCTTCATCCTGTCCGTCGACGACTCCATGGAGTCGATCCTCGACTGGTACAAGGAAGAGGGCATGATCTTCAAGGGCGGCTCCGGCGCCGGCCTGAACCTCTCCCGCATCCGCTCCTCCAAGGAGCTGCTCTCCTCCGGCGGCAACGCCTCGGGCCCCGTCTCCTTCATGCGCGGCGCCGACGCCTCCGCCGGGACGATCAAGTCCGGTGGCGCCACCCGTCGTGCCGCCAAGATGGTCATCCTCGACGTCGACCACCCCGACATCGAGGACTTCATCGAGACCAAGGTCAAGGAGGAGGAGAAGATCCGCGCCCTGCGCGACGCGGGCTTCGACATGGACCTGGGCGGCGACGACATCACGTCCGTCCAGTACCAGAACGCCAACAACTCGGTGCGGGTCAACGACGAGTTCATGAAGGCCGTCGAGGCCGGCGACACGTTCGGCCTGCGCGCCCGGATGACCGGCGAGGTCATCGAGGAGGTCGACGCCAAGTCGCTCTTCCGCAAGATGGCCGAGGCCGCCTGGGCCTGCGCCGATCCCGGCATCCAGTACGACGACACCATCAACCGCTGGCACACCTGCCCCGAGTCCGGCCGGATCAACGGCTCGAACCCGTGCAGCGAGTACATGCACCTGGACAACACCTCGTGCAACCTGGCCTCGCTGAACCTGATGAAGTTCCTCAAGGACGACGGCAAGGGCAACCAGTCCTTCGAGATCGAGCGCTTCGCCAAGGTCGTCGAGCTGGTCATCACCGCGATGGACATCTCCATCTGCTTCGCGGACTTCCCGACCCAGAAGATCGGCGAGAACACCCGCGCGTTCCGCCAGCTCGGCATCGGCTACGCCAACCTCGGCGCGCTGCTGATGGCCACGGGGCACGCCTACGACTCCGACGGCGGCCGCGCGCTCGCCGGTGCCATCACCTCCCTGATGACCGGCACCTCCTACCGCCGCTCCGCCGAGCTGGCCGCCGTCGTCGGCCCGTACGACGGCTACGCCCGCAACGCCGAGCCGCACAAGCGCGTCATGAAGCAGCACGCCGACGCCAACGCCACGGCCGTCCGCGTGGACGACCTGGACACCCCGATCTGGGCCGCCGCCACCGAGGCCTGGCAGGACGTGATCCGGCTCGGCGAGAAGAACGGCTTCCGCAACTCCCAGGCCTCCGTCATCGCCCCGACCGGCACCATCGGCCTGGCGATGTCCTGCGACACCACCGGCCTGGAGCCCGACCTGGCGCTGGTGAAGTTCAAGAAGCTGGTCGGCGGCGGGTCGATGCAGATCGTCAACGGCACCGTGCCGCAGGCGCTGCGCCGCCTGGGCTACCAGGAGGAGCAGATCGAGGCGATCGTCGCCCACATCGCCGAGCACGGCAATGTGATCGACGCCCCCGGCCTCAAGCAGGAGCACTACGAGGTCTTCGACTGCGCCATGGGCGAGCGCTCCATCTCCGCGATGGGTCACGTCCGCATGATGGCCGCCATCCAGCCGTGGATCTCCGGCGCGCTCTCCAAGACGGTCAACCTCCCCGAGACGGCCACCGTCGAGGACGTCGAGGAGGTCTACTTCGAGGCGTGGAAGATGGGCGTCAAGGCGCTCGCGATCTACCGCGACAACTGCAAGGTCGGCCAGCCCCTCTCCGCCAAGAAGAAGGAGCAGGAGAAGGTCGAGGTCACCGAGAAGGCCGAGGAGACGATCCGCGCCGCGGTCGAGAAGGTCGTCGAGTACCGCCCGGTCCGCAAGCGCCTCCCCAAGGGCCGCCCGGGGATCACCACCTCCTTCACCGTGGGTGGCGCCGAGGGCTACATGACCGCCAACTCCTACCCGGACGACGGTCTCGGCGAGGTCTTCCTGAAGATGTCCAAGCAGGGCTCGACCCTCGCGGGCATGATGGACGCCTTCTCCATCGCCGTCTCGGTGGGCCTGCAGTACGGCGTCCCGCTGGAGACCTACGTCTCGAAGTTCACCAACATGCGCTTCGAGCCGGCCGGTATGACCGACGACCCGGACGTGCGGATGGCCCAGTCGATCGTCGACTACATCTTCCGCCGCCTGGCGCTGGACTTCCTGCCCTTCGAGACGCGTTCGGCGCTCGGCATCCACTCGGCCGAGGAGCGTCAGCGTCACCTGGAGACCGGCTCGTACGAGCAGGTCATCGAGGACGACGAGATGGACGTCGAGGGCCTGGCCCAGTCGGCGCCGGTCCAGCAGGACCCGAAGCCGGCCGTCGCGGCCCCGGCGGCGCAGGCCCCGGTCCCCCAGCAGGCGCACACCTCGGCGGAGCTGGTCGAGATGCAGCTGGGCATCAGCGCCGACGCCCCGCTGTGCTTCTCCTGCGGTACGAAGATGCAGCGCGCCGGCTCCTGCTACATCTGCGAGGGCTGCGGCTCGACCAGCGGTTGCAGCTGACGTCATCGCCGGTGAGCGGCGCTGACCGGTGACAGCCGACGAGGGGTGACGGGCGAATCCGCCCGTCACCCCTCGTCGGCGTTCGTCGACCGTTGTCGTCGTCCGTGGTGGGTCGTCGTGATCACGGGGCCGCCGAGCCGGTGAGTGCACCGGTGGGGATGAGGCGCCTCGCCTGGGCGGCCGCCGGTCAGGTCTGCCGGGTGCCCATCAGACCGGTGAAGGTCTGCGGGTCGGCGTCGAAGCCCCGGATCGCCCGGCGGTACCCCCACCCGCCCGTACCGTCGCGGGTGAACTCCACGACGGTCGCCGCGGTCGCCTCCGGCAGATCGGTGAAGTCGTGGCTCTCCAGGTCCTGGTAGCCCTCGCGCAACTGGACCCGGATGCCGCCGATGTCGCCGAACGTCCTGCGCCCGCCGCCCTGCTGTATGGCCACGCCCACCACCACGCGCGCGTACGCCGGGGAGAGCCGGTCCAGCTCCAGGGTCATCGCCTCGTCCGCGCCGAAGCCCTGGCCGGTCCTGCTGTCCCGGTGGAGGGTGATGGTGCCGTCCGGCGAACGGCTGCCGAAGTGCACCAGGTACACCGGCGCCCCATAGGGGTCGTCCGTGGCGTACACCGCCGCGATGAGGTCGAGATCGTGGTCCGGGGCACCTGCCGGGCTGGGGCTCCACTGGAGCGTCACCTCGACCTTGCCGACTCCCTTGTTGAGACCGCTCACCGGAATCCCCTCTCTCTGCGCGCCGGGCCAACTCCCCGTGACCCCGGGCTTCTTGCCCATGGTGTCACGCGGCCACCCCGTCGCAGGGCGGTACTGCCCCGGGAGCGTGACCCTCGCCACGCCCGGCGCCGTACGATGGCGCGGTGCTGGTCAAGTGGATTCGCTGCAGCGTGGTGGACCGTCGCGGGTTCGAACGGGGGCAGCGGAAGTGGGCGGGGCTGCTGGGTGAGCCGGGCTTCCGGGGGCAGGGCGGCGGGTGGAGCCGCAGCCGGCCGGGGATCGCCCATGTCTTCACCTTCTGGGACAGCCGGGCCTTCTACGACTCCTTCATGGCCCGCTCGTACAGCAGACTGGCCACCGCGCAGTCGGGCACGTACAAGGACATGCAGGCCAAGCTGTTCGACCACCGCTTCGACGTGAAGACCGGTTTCGAACCGAGGTTCACCGACGCCGACGTGGTGCGGGTCGCGCACAGCAGGATCCACGAGGACCGGGTCGAACACTTCGCCCTGATGCAGGAGAAGGTCTGGAACCCGGCGATGGCCGGATCCCCCGGCATGCTGCGCGGGCTGTTCGGTGAGGCGCCCGGCAACGAGTTCCTGGTGCTGTCGATGTGGCGGTCGGCGGCCGAGCACGGCAAGTACCGCACGGAGCGGGTGGAGCGGCTCGCGCTGCGGGCCCAGACCGAGGCGGACGTGGCGGCGCTGACCGGGGACGTGGTGGACCTGGAGCCCACCTGGACGGTGTGAATCGGGGCCGTGCCCCCCCCGGCCGCGCCCGGCGACCCGCCGCGGGCCGCCGCCCGCCGGTACGCCGGACGGAGGCCCGGGGCCGGGCCGGCCGAGCCCGGCCGGGGCAGCCGCTCTAGGGTCGTGGGCATGGCACGACCCCATCGCATCGTCCTCGTCCGGCACGGAGAGTCGGAGGGCAATGCCGACGACACGGTGTACGAGCGTGAGCCCGACCACGCGCTGAGACTCACCGGAACGGGCCTGCGCCAGGCCCGCGCGGCGGGCGAGCGGCTGCGCGCCCTCTTCGGCGACGAGCGCGTCAGTGTCTACGTCTCCCCCTACCGCCGCACCCATGAAACCTTCCAGGCCCTGGGGCTCGACCCCGCGCGGGTACGGGTCAGGGAGGAGCCGCGGCTGCGCGAGCAGGACTGGGGCAACTGGCAGGACCGGGACGACGTCCGGCTCCAGAAGGCCTACCGGGACGCCTACGGGCACTTCTTCTACCGCTTCGCCCAGGGCGAGTCGGGAGCCGACGTCCACGACCGGGTGGGGGCCTTCCTGGAGAGCCTGTTCCGCAGCTTCGACGCGCCCGACCACCCGCCGAACGTCCTGCTGGTCACGCACGGCCTGACCATGCGGCTGTTCTGCATGCGCTGGTTCCACTGGACCGTCGCGGAATTCGAGTCCCTGTGCAATCCGGGCAACGGCGAGACCCGCACACTGCTGCTCGGCGAGGACGGGCGGTACACCCTGGACCAGCCGTTCGAGCGCTGGCGTACCCCCGAACCCTACGGTGCCACCGGATAGAGTGGCAGGGCGATGACCGCTGACTCCTCTCTCGACCGGCGCTTCGAACGCGCGCTGGCCAGCCTGCGCGGGCTGGCCGTGGGGGACGCCCTGGGCTCCCAGTACTTCGTACCCGCCAACTATCCGCTGCTGAAGCGGCGCGAGCTGCCGCCCGGTCCCTGGCGGTGGACCGACGACACCGAGATGGCCTGCTCCGTGCTGACCGTACTCGCCGGTCACGGCCGTATCGACCAGGACGCCCTCGCCCACTCCTTCGCCGGGCACCAGGACCCCGACCGCGGCTACGGCCGCGCCGTCAACCGGATGCTCGGGCGGATCCGGGAGGGCGCCGACTGGCGCGAGCTGGCCGCCGCGCTCTTCAAGGGGCAGGGCTCGTGGGGCAACGGCGCGGCCATGCGGATCGCCCCGCTCGGCGCCTGGTACGCCGACGACCCGGAACAGGCCACCCATCAGGCCGAGATCTCCTCGTACACCACCCACCAGCACCGGGAGGCCGTGGTGGGCTGCATGGCGGTGGCGGCCGCCGCCGCGCTCGCCGCCGACCCGGCCGGACCGCCCCGGCCGGAGGAGCTCCTGGACGGAGTCGTCGCGCTGGTGCCGCGCAGCGCGGTGGGCGCGGGACTGCGCCGGGCCCGGGACATGCTCGACTACGGCGACACCGGGACGGTCGCCGCGGTGCTCGGCTGCGGACGGCGCACGAGCGCGCACGACACGGTGCCCTTCGCGCTCTGGTCGGCCGCGCGCGCCCTGGGTGACTTCGAGCGGGCCTTCTGGACGACCGCGCAGGTGGGCGGTGACGTCGATACGACGTGTGCCATCGCCGGTGGAGTGGTCGCCGCCGCGCGGGGCGGGACCCCGCCGACCGGGTGGCTGGAGCGGACCGAGGCCCTGCCGGACTGGCTGCCCACCGGACCGGCCCGCTGAGCCGGATCGCGCGGGACGTACGGGGCGAGCGGGGCGAGCGGTGTGGCGCGGCGCGCGGTGTCCGGCGTACCGCGCCGGCTGCCTGCCTGCCTGCCACGCCGCCGCGCGGATCGCCGATCATGACAGGCGCCCTCGGCGAGACGCCGGGACCGCACGCCGCGGCCTGCGCGCGGGTCCGGCCCACCGCACTGACGGACCGGGGCGGGGGGTTCGCGGGCGGGTAATCCGGGACGGCACCCAGGGACGCCGTGGCCCGGGGCTTCCCGGCGCACACCGGCGCGGCGGTACGGGCAGCCGGTCGGGAACGCCGGCCGCGCCCGCCCGGCCGGGAAAGCCGTGGCCGGTGACCAGTTGGGCGCGGGCGGGCGTCGGCCGCCTCCCGGAGAGACCGGCAGGACCGTTCAGGCCGCGGGCGCGACCCGGGCGACGGCTCCTGACCGCTCGGCGTCCCGGAGCGTCCGTACGGCCGCTCCCGCAGGGGCTTCCCACCGGCGTTCCCGGTGGCTTTCCCGGGCCTCTCGGGAGGTCTTTCCGCGGCTTCTCGGGAGGTACGGAGCGGAGGATGGCAATCCGGGTGTCGCGGGCGGGGTCGGGCGGCGTAATCTGTCAACGCCATGCCGTACGAACCACCCACACACACCGTCGAGCGCTCGATCAGAGCGACAACCGGTGCCAAGATCGTCGCCGGGGTCGATGAAGTCGGACGCGGGGCGTGGGCCGGTCCGGTCACGGTCTGTGCCGCTGTCACCGGTCTGCGCCGGCCGCCCGACGGGCTCACCGATTCCAAGCTCCTCACCCCCAAGCGCCGCACCGCGCTGGCCGGGGAACTGGAGAAGTGGGTCACCTCGCACGCCCTGGGACACGCCTCCCCCGAGGAGATCGACGAGCTGGGGATGACCGCGGCGCTGCGGCTGGCCGCCGTACGCGCCCTGGACGCCCTTCCGGTGCGCCCCGACGCGGTCATCCTCGACGGCAAGCACGACTACCTGGGCCAGCCCTGGCGCGTCCGTACGGTGATCAAGGGTGACCAGTCGTGTGTGGCGGTGGCCGCGGCCTCGGTGATCGCCAAGGTGCGCCGGGACGCGATGATGGCCGAACTGGAGGCCGAGTCCGCGTCGTATGTGCCCTTCGGGTTCGCGGCCAACGCCGGCTATCCGTCGCCGGTGCACAAGGCGGCCCTGCGGGAGTGGGGGCCGACCCCGTACCACCGGCTGAGCTGGTCCTTCCTGGACGCGCTCCCGCAATGGCGGCACCTCAGGAAGTTCCGCGTCCCAGCGGAGGCGGCCGCACTCGAAAGCGGGGGCCAGCTCGGCTTCGATTTCTGAACGGTGCCCCACCGTCCCGCCGCCGTCCCCCGCCCCCGACTCCCCGGCCGCGCCCGGCCGAACAGCCCGGTCGCGCCCACGCACCACCCGCCGGTGCCCTTGGCGCCGACGTTTGATAGACATCCGTCCATGCCTCTCATCCCCGAGGAGCCTCAGATTCACGAGAGTGCCCAGGGTCCCCGCGCCACTCCGGCCGCCGGCCGCCCCGCGCCGACCCCCCGTCCCGTACCCGGTCCGCGTTCCGCGGCCTCACCGCGCCCCGGTCGCCCGGGCCCCGGCCCGGCCAGACCCGCGTCCCCGGTACCGCGCCCGCACACCAGTGCCGGGCAGTCCCCGTCGTCCCGGCCGGAGAATCGTTCCGCACGCGGTACGCAGCCCCAGCTCCAGGTGATCCCCGCTTCGGCGGAGGGCGCCCTGGACGCCGCCGAGGAGGCGGTGGACCTGCTGCTCGAAACCGGCCGCGCGCCGGGCGACATCCTGGTGCTCACCACCGGCGAACAGCACCCGTGGGCCGCCC
Source organism: Streptomyces sp. NPDC050856 (assembly GCF_040653855.1). NCBI lineage: Bacteria > Bacillati > Actinomycetota > Actinomycetes > Kitasatosporales > Streptomycetaceae > Streptomyces > Streptomyces sp. NPDC050856. The sequence goes on from NZ_JBFAGV010000022.1 coordinate 28,802, forward strand.
ACGAGCTGTCCTTCGGCGACGCCGCGTACTGGGCCCAGCACGACGCCCGCGACGACGTGTTCTTCGCGGACGCCACGGCCGTGGACCGCGCGGCGGCCCGACCCGTGGTGGTCGTGGCGGTCAACGGCGGTGACGCCGGGGCAGCCGCCCGTGCCCTCCCCGCGGCCATGGCCAGGGCGAGCACGTTGCTGATCGTGTGCGGCGACCCGCAGCGCATCAACTCCGTGCTCGGCGCGGGCGTCTGAGCCGTACGGCACCGACCGGCGCACGCCCGCTCCATGGGGCGTGAGCCGGGTGCGGTGCCCGCGTGCGCCGCACCCGGGTGTTCCGTCCCTGGTGCGGCGCTTTCGGGGCGCCGCCGTGCGGAGTGCTTGCCGAGCCGCCCGTCTCCGGCAAGGCCCGGCGGCGGCGCCGGCGTGCGCTGTGCCGGAGGGGCTCGGCTCAAGCCGCGTGGGGGCGCCGGGTGTTGCCCGCGCGCCGTGCCCCCGGAAGGGCCCGGCGCCGTCGCACTCCTGCGGTGTGCCTCCGGGCCGGCCCGGCTCGGGGCACGTCAGGGCGCCGGTCATCGACCGCGTGCCGCCTCCCCCGGAGAGCCCCGCTCCGGCCGCCGTGGGCCCGGCGCGCCGCCCGCGTGCGCCACGATCGGGGGTGCCGTCCGCGTGGCACGGCTGGACGGCGCCGCCCGGCGGCGTGCCGCGTGTGCGGCACGGCTCGGTGGCACCGCCCGGGCGCTGTCGCCGCTCTCGGCGCGGCCGGTCGCTGAGGGGCTGGCACCGCCGGGAGCGGGGCGCCGGGCGCGCCGGTCAGCGCGCCGCGGTGCGGCGCAGCGGCTCGGTCGCGCCGCTGGCCGTGCGCGGCGCGGGAGGTGTCCCGTCGGCGGCGGCGTCTTCGAGGTCGCCGGGTAGGGAACCGGAGTGCGGGCGACGCCCGCCGCGCCCCTCGCCGACCACCTGCCATCCGCCGCGGGTCAGTGTGATGTACGCGCCGCAGCGCAGGCCGTGCAGGGTGCAGGCGTCCCGCAGGCCCCACATCCATGCCCCGTCCTCCTCCGTCCACCGCTCGTCGCCCTCACGGCAGTAGAGCAGGACGGCGGTACGCACCGGAGTGCGCAGCCGCAGATCGTGCGGGATGACCCGGCGCAGGTGCGCGAGCAGGGCGTTGCGGAACTCCCAGCCGTCGGCGGGTACGGCACGGCGGGTGAACGACGCGCTGGCGGCGAGCCGTTCCTCGTGGTCCAGGACGGCCACGACAGCGGTCCCGGGGGTCGGCCGGTGCCGGACGTGCAGGCCGCCGACGACCTCGCGCGGGTTGCGCAGCAGCGGGATCCCGGCCGCGGCCCACTCGGCGGGTTCGAGCATTCGAGCGAGGCGGCTGGCGGGGTCTGCGGCCCGCGTGGTGAGCGAATCGGCTGCGGACGGAGCGAATCCGGAGGTCACGGTCCTCCCTTCGCATACGCGCCCACGAGAGCGGGCAGGGTCGGGTGGGAACGCACCGCGGCACGGCCCTGCGGACCGGGAACGGGCCGTGCGGGGGGCGATGTCCAATTCTGGCTGGCCCGACGGCCAAGCGGCAACGAGCAATTGGGGCAGCTGCCTGGTATCTGCTGGTATGGCAGTCATATCCTGCCCAGCGGGGGTCCCTCCGATGCCTCCGGTCAGCCCTGGACGGCGAGGACCAGCGGAAACACCCCCTTCGCGCCGGCCCGGCGCAGCAGCCGCGTCGCCACCGCCAGCGTCCAGCCGCTGTCCGAGAGGTCGTCCACCAGCAGCACCGGCCCACCCGCGGAGGCCAACTCCCCGGCGAGGCCGGACGGAATTGTCAGCGCCTGGTGCAGCCCGCGCACCCGCTGCGCGCTGTTGGTGCGCGAGAGCCGGGTGTCCTCCGCCTCCGGCGCGTACTCGACGGTGCCGAGCAGCGGCATGCGGCCCACCTCGGCGATCCGCCGGCCCAGTGAGCCGACGAGCTCCGGACGGCTCCGTGAGGCCACCGTCACCACGCCCACCGGCCGGGGCGGCGCGTCCGGCTCACCGGAGGCCCAGCCGCCCGGCCCCCGGGCCCAGTCGGCCAGGACGCTCACCACCGCGCCCACCACGTCGTCGGGGACCGGGCCGTCCGCCGCCCGCTCGGACAGCATCGGCCGCAGCCGGTTGCCCCAGCCGATGTCGGACAGCCGCCCCAGGGCCCGGCCGGGGAAGGACTGCTCATCGGCGGGGATACGGCCCTTCAGGTCGACGCCCACCGCGGCGAGTCCCGTCGGCCACATCTTGCGCGGCTCCACCTCCACGCCCGGCCGGCCCAGCTCACCGCGCGCGGTGTCCAGCGCGGCGGCCGACACCTTGGTGTCGAACCGGGGCCCCGCGCAGTTGTCGCACCGGCCGCAGGGGGCGGCCTCCTCGTCGTCCAGCTGCCGGCGCAGGAACTCCATCCGGCAGTCGGCGGTCGACACGTAGTCGCGCATCGCCTGCTGTTCCGCCGCCCGCTGTCGCGCCACCCACGCGTACCGCTCGGAGTCGTAAGACCAGGGGCGGCCCGTAGTGCTCCAGCCGCCCTTCACCCGCCGCACCGCGCCGTCCACGTCCAGGACCTTCAGCATGGTCTCCAGGCGGGTGCGGCGCAGCTCCACCAGCGGCTCCAGGGCGGGCAGTGACAGCGGTTTCCCCGCGTGCGCCAGCACGTCCAGGGTCCGGCGCACCTGCTCCTCGGGAGGGAAGGCCACCGAGGCGAAGTACTGCCAGATCGCCTCGTCCTCCTTGCCCGGCAGCAGCAGGACCTCCGCGTGCTCCACCCCACGCCCGGCCCGGCCCACCTGCTGGTAGTAGGCGATGGGGGAGGAGGGCGAGCCGAGGTGCACGACGAAGCCCAGGTCCGGCTTGTCGAAACCCATGCCCAGCGCGGACGTGGCGACCAGCGCCTTCACCCGGTTGGCCAGCAGGTCCTCCTCGGCCTGCTGACGGTCCGCGTTCTCCGTCCGGCCGGTGTACGAGGCCACGGTGTGGCCGCACTGCCGGAGATGGGCGGTGACCTCCTCGGCCGCCGCCACGGTGAGGGTGTAGATGATCCCGGAGCCGGGCAGCTCCCCGAGGTGGTCGGCCAGCCAGGCCAGGCGATGAGCCGCGTCCGGCAGCCGGAGCACCCCCAGGCTGAGGCTCTCCCGGTCCAGCGCGCCGCGCAGGACGAGCGCGTCGGTGCCCGCGCCGGTGCCCAGCTGCTCGGCGACGTCCGCCGTCACCCGGGCGTTGGCCGTGGCGGTCGTGGCCAGCACCGGCACGCCCGGTGGCAGTTCCGCGAGCATGGTGCGCAGCCGCCGGTAGTCGGGACGGAAGTCGTGGCCCCAGTCGGAGATGCAGTGGGCCTCGTCCACCACCAGCAGCCCGGTGGCGGCCGCGAGCCGGGGCAGGACGTTGTCGCGGAAGTCGGGGTTGTTCAGCCGTTCGGGACTGACCAGGAGCACGTCCACCCCGCCCGCGGCGACCTCCTCCTGGACGGTGTCCCACTCCTCCGTGTTCGAGGAGTTGATCGTCCGGGCGCGGATGCCCGCCCGGGCCGCGGCCTCCACCTGGTTGCGCATGAGCGCCAGCAGCGGAGAGACGATCACGGTGGGTCCGCTGCCGCGCTGCCGCAGCAGCGAGGTGGCGACGAAGTACACCGCGGACTTGCCCCATCCGGTGCGCTGCACGACGAGGGCGCGCCGCTTGTCCGCGACCAGCGCCTCGATCGCCCGCCACTGGTCCTCGCGCAGCCGGGCCCCACCCGTGGCGTCCCCGACGAGGCGGGCGAGTACGGCGTCGGCCGACGCGCGCAGCGTGCTGGGTTCCGTGTCGCTCGTGTGCTCCATGCCCCCATGCAACAGCACGGGTCCGACAACCGGCGAACCGACGGCCGGCCGGCGCCGGCCGAGAGCGCCCGGCCCCCGGCCGACCAGTCGCCCGGGCCGCCCGCCCGGGCCGCGCGCCGGACCGTCACGACAAGCACGGCGCGCACCCGCCGCGCCGCGCGTGTACCAGCCCGGCGCCGGGCGCGCGAGCAGCCGCCGAGACCTGTGGACAACGTTATCCACAGGGGTCGACGGCCGACGGCGTTCGCGGGACCGTCCTGTCATGAGCGATCACCGCGACACGACCGGACCCACCGGCGAGCAGCAGATCACCCTGCGCAGCCCCGCCGAACTCGCCGACGCGCTGCCCTACATGCTGGGCTTCCACCCGACCGACTCCATCGTCCTGCTGGCGCTGCACGGCAGCCGCGGCCGCTTCGGCGGCCGGCTCAGGCTCGGTATCCCGCGCGCGGCCAGGGAGTGGTCACCCGTGGCCGAACAGCTCGCCGAATGCCTGGTCGAAGGCTGCGAGCGGCGCGGCTCCCGCCCCGACGGCATTGTCGTCTTCCTCTGCCAGGACCCGGCGGACGGCGAGTCGGGCCGGCAGGTCATGGAACGGCTCCGCCCGCTCGCGCAACGCCTGCGGACCGCCTGCGGCGCCCTGGACGTGCCGGTGTACGAGGCCCTGTGCATCTCCGGCGGCCGCTTCTGGTCCTACTGCTGCCCCGACACCCGCTGCTGCCCGCTGGAGGGGAACCCGCTGGCCCTGCCCGGCACGTCGGTGATGGCGGCCGCCGCCGCGTACGCGGGCATCCACGTACGCGGCTCGCTGCGCGAGCTGCAGCAGCGGCTGCGCCCCTGGGAGCCGAGCGGCCGGTCCGGGGAACAGGAGCGGGCGCTGGACACGGCGAGCGAGGCGCTCGTGCCCCGGATCCTGCAGGAGGCCGGCCGCGAACAGGTGCGCGCGGAGACGATCCGGCTGGCCCATGAGCTCATGCACCGGCTCGCCGGCAGCGGCGCCGCCGGCTCGGGGCCAGGGTCGGCCGACGCCGTCGACGACACACTGATCACACCCGACGAGGCGGCCGCCGTCGTCCTGGGCCTCCAGGACCGCGAGACCCGGGACCGGGCCGCCGAGTGGATGGAGGGCCCCGAAGCGCCCCTCGCCCTGCGGCTCTGGCGCGCCCTGGCCCGCCGCTGTGTCGGCTCCTACCAGGAACACGCCGCCGCCCCGCTGACCCTCGCCGGCTGGGTGGCCTGGTCGACCGGCGACGAGCCCGGAGCCCGCGTCGCACTGGGGCTCGCCCTGGAGGCCGATCCGGAGTACGTCTTCGCCAGACTGCTGCACCAGGCGTGCAACGAGGGACTCGACCCCGAAGGACTGCGCCAGTGCCTGCGCGAGGAGCGTGACACGCGCGCCGCGGCGGAGCGGCGGGGAGCCGGCCGGCGCACCCCGCCGGGGCCGGCGCGGCCACCCGTCACCGGCCGCAACGCCGGCTCCGCGCATCCCGCCGCACTCGCCGCGCGGCCCCCCGCCCCCGCCCGGCCGGGGCCGGGCGGGGGCGGGGGCCCCGCCCGGCCGGGGCCGCGGACGCACACCCGGACCAGTGCGCGGTCCAGGACGCGGACCCGGGCGCCCCGGAAGGACGGGCAGCGCGGGGGCGGGAGCGGGAAATGACGACCGTGACCGTGACCCCTGTGCCGCCGTTCCCCTGTGTGGCGGAGTCGCACGACCCGTGCCGCCGTACCTCCAGCGGCTGTCCGGAGCGCACAGAAGGCTCAGCAGACCATTCATGGACCGCACCGTCCCCTCCCGGCCCCCTGCCCCGCCCGCCCGCCCGCCGTCCGCCGCCGGGCTGGCGCCCCCGGGCGGCGGGCGACCGGCCGCCCCGCCGCCCGTGCACCACACCCTCATCTGCGTCGCGCTGCCGTTCCTCGCGATCTCCACGGAGCACGGCCAGCTCGACGGGCACGGCCTGGAGGGCGTCTACCAGTCGGGCCGCCGCCTCCTCGCCCGCTGCCGGCTGCGCGTGGCCGGCAGCGAACCCGTCGCCGTGCAGGGCGCGCTCGTCACCGCCGACCGCGCGCGGTTCCTGGCCGTCGTCCGTACGCCCAACGACCCCGGACCCGACCCGGGCGTCGGCGTGGAGCGCTCCAGGGCCGCCGACGGCACCGAGCGGATCACCCTGCGGAGCTTCACCGGACGTACCGTCCGGCTGCCCGTCGAGATCGAGCTGGGCACCGACCTCGCCGGCCTCGGGGCGGTGGCCGCCGGCCGGCCCGGCCCGGAACTGCGGGCCACCGTCCACGACTCCGGAATGCGCTGGTCGGCGGCCGACGGCGCCCACACGGTCGTCACCGCCGACCCGCCACCCAAGGACACCCTGGCCTCGGCGGGGCTGCTCCGGTGGGAGCTGGAGCTCCGGCCGGGCAGCGTCCGCACCATCGAGCTGCGGGTCCGCTCCGGGGGCCCTGTCCGCCCGGCCGGCCGCAACGGCGGCCACCATGTGCCCGACGCCCAGGCCGAGGGGGACGACCCACGGGTGGCCAGGCTGCTGCGGACCGCCGTCGAGGACCTCCGGGCGCTCCTGCTGCGCGACCCGGACCACCCAGCCGACCTCCACCTGGCCGCCGGAGTGCCCTGGCGCTGCGGGCCGGCGTCCGCCGAGTCGCTGTGGGCGGCCAGAATGGCGCTCCCGCTCGGCACCCGGCTCGCCGCCGACACGCTGCGCGCCCTTTCCCGGGTCCAGCTCAGCGGACCGGGGCCCGCGGCGGGCCGTGTCCCGGGCCCGTTGCGGGACGCGGGCCCCCACCTGCCGCCGGCCTGCACCGGCGTGGAGGCGACTCTGGCCTTCCCCGCCGTGCTCGCCGAGGCGCGCCGCTGGGGTCTGCCCGACCAGGACCTGGAGGAGCTCCTGCCGGCCGCCGAGCGCTGCCTGGGCTGGCTTCGCAACGCGGCGGGCGAGAGCGGTCTGCTGCGCGACCCGGGCCCCACCGGACTCCGGCGCGCCGACACCCAGGCCCACGCGCACCGGGCCGCCCTGCTGGGGGCCGACCTCCTGGAGGCGTGCGGCCGGCCGGGCGCGGACTGGTGGCGTGACTGGGCGAGCGCCCTGCGCCATCGGTTCCGGAAGGAGTTCTGGCTCGACGACCGCGCCGGTGGCCGTCCCGTCGCGGGCCGCGCCCTCGACGGTTCCGCGCTGCCGCACCTGGGGGCCAGTGCCGCGCATCTCCTCGACACCGGCCTGCTCGGCGGTGGCCGGCCGGCCCAGGGCCTGCTGGACAAGGTGCAGACCGAACAGCTGGCCAGGCTGCTCGGCGGTCCGGCCCTGGACTCCGGCTGGGGGCTGCGCGGCCTGGGGGCCAAGGAACCGGGCCACAACCCCTTCGGCCACCGTTCGGGTGCCGTGCGGGTCCACGAGACGGCCGTCGCCGTGTCCGGGCTGGCCGCCGCGGGGTACGAGAAGGAGGCGGCCTCCCTGCTGCGCGGGCTGCTCGACGCCGCCGAGGCGTTCGCCTACCGGCTGCCCGAGATGTACGCGGGGCAGCAGCGCACGACGGACGGCGCTCCGGCGGCGCACCCCGCCGCCTGCCGCCCGGCCGCCGTGGCGTCGGCCGCCGTCGTCCAGCTCCTGACCACCCTCGCCGGAATCCGTCCGGACGTCCCCGCCCGCTCGGTCGCCCTGCACCCCATGCGGAGTGCCCCGCTGGGCGCGATCCGGCTCTCCGGGCTCCGCGTCGCGGGCGGGCCCTTCGCGGTACGGGTCAGCAGGACGGGTCTCGGCATGGTCGAGGAGGCCCCGCCCGGCCTCCAGTTGGGAGTGTGAACCGGTGCGTTCCACGGCGCCCGGCGGTGGCGGGGAAGTGCGTACGGACCTGGGCGAGGGACGTGTTTATCGTCAGGGAGACGACTATGATCGCGGCATGTCGCCCTACGACCCATCGGCCTTTCCCCCCTTCGCCGTGACCGTCGACCTGGTCGTGCTCACGGTCCGCCGGCATGCCCTGTGCGCACTGGTCGTACGGCGCGGAGAGCCCCCCTTCCAGGGTCGCTGGGCACTGCCCGGTGGGTTCGTCCGGGCCGACGAGGACCTCGGGGCGGCAGCGGCACGGGAGCTGGCCGAGGAGACCGGCCTCTGCGCGCACGACCCGGCCGCCCCGTCACCCGTGCCGGACAACGGCGCCCACCTCGAACAGCTCGCCACCTACGGCGACCCCGACCGCGACCCCCGGATGCGCGTCGTCAGCGTCGCCCACCTCGCTCTGGCGCCCGACCTGCCCGCGCCCCGGGCCGGCGGTGACGCCGACAGCGTGCGCTGGGCCCCCGTCGAGGACCTGCTCGACCAGGCGGGCTTCGGCCGCGAGGACGAGCAGCCCGCCCCGCTCGCCTTCGACCACGCGCGGATCCTGGCCGATGGCGTCGAGCGCGCCCGCTCGAAGATCGAGTACTCGTCGCTCGCCACCGCCTTCTGCCCGCCCGAGTTCACGGTCGGCGAGCTGAGACGGGTCTACGAGGCGGTGTGGGGCGTCGCGCTCGACCCGCGCAACTTCCACCGCAAGGTGACCGGTACGCCCGGCTTCCTGGTCCCGTCCGGCGGCACCACGACCCGGCAGGGCGGGCGCCCCGCCCAGCTCTTCCGGGCCGGGGGAGCGACCCTCCTCAACCCGCCGATGCTGCGCCCCGAGGTCTGAGCGCACCCAACACCCGGTGCCCAACGCGGCAACCCTGCGCCAAAAGTCCGAAATGCCGAGTTATCTTGCTGCGGTACCCGCCCTGCCGCCGAGCGGTCTCATCTACCGCGAGAGAAGCGATGCTCCAGGCAATCGGACTCACCAGCGCGCCCCGCCGGGGCCTCCCCGCCGCCGTGGACGATCTCACCTTCGAGGCGCGGCCCGGAGACGTCACCGCGCTCCTCGGCGCCCCGGGGTCGGGCAGGACCACCGCCCTGCGACTGATGCTCGAGCTCGAACCGGGGCGCGGCGTCACCTACTTCCGCGGCCGTCCCCTGCACCGCATCGCCCACCCGCCGCGTGAGGTGGGCGTCCTGCTCGGTGACGTGCCGGGCCATCCGGCGCGTACCGTACGCGGCCAGCTGAGAATGCTGTGCGCGGCGGCCGGTGTGCCCGCCTCCCGCGCCGACGACATGCTCGAAGCCGTCGGACTCGACGACCTCCAGGACCAGCGCCTCGGCACCCTCTCCACCGGCATGGAACGCCGACTCGGGCTGGCCTCCGCCCTGTTGGGGGACCCGCACACCCTCCTGCTCGACGAGCCGGCCGCGGGCCTGTCGCCGCGCGAGCGGAGCTGGCTGTTCGGACTGGTGCGGGCCCACGCCGCCGAGGGCGGCACCGTCCTGTACACCACCGGCGACCCGAAGGAGGCCGCCCGCACCGCGGACCACGTCGTCACCGTCCACCAGGGGCGGCTGGTCGCCGACCAGGACGTGGCCGACTTCGCCCGTACACGGCTCCGCCCCCGCGTCGTGGTCCGCACGCCGCACGCCGCCCGCCTGGCCGCCGTGGTCAACCGGGAGGCCCGGGCCGCCCACCGTCCGGTCGAAGTGGTCGGCGAGGGCGGCAACCGCCTGTACGTCTACGGCGGCGACTGTGCCGAGATCGGGGAGACGGCCTTCCGGCACGGCATCCTCATCCACCAACTCGCCCACGAGACCGGCGACGCGGGCCCCGTTCCGGCCACCGGCCCTCGCCCGCCCGGCGCCCCGGACGCCGCGCCCGCCCCGGACGCCGCGCCCGCCGCCCCCGTACCGGCCGCCGCCGACGGGCCGGCCCCGGGCCGCCGTCCCCCGGTCCCCGCGGCCATCGCCGAGTCGCCGGCGCTCCCGGCGGCTCCCAGGCCGCTGCGCAGCCCCCTGCGCCCGCTGCGCTACGAGCTCCGCCGTCTCCTGGGGGTGCCGGCCACCCCCCTGGTCGCCGCGGCCGCCCTCGCCGCCTCCGCCGTGCTGGCCGTGCTGCTCGCCCGCACCGGCCGCACCCCGCTGCCCGCCACCCTGGCCGGCTGGCCCGGCCTGCTGCCACTGCCGCCGGCCGCGCTGGGGGCCGGTCTGCTGGGCGCGTTCTCGTTCGGCGACGAGTACCGCTACCCGGTCCTCTCGGCCGGCCGGGGCACCGTCCCGCGCCGGCTCGGCCTGCTCCTCGCCAAGCTCGTCGTGACCGCCGGCACCGCGCTGCTGCTCGCCCTGGTCGTGGTGGTCGTCGACCTGGAGGCGCTCCGGCTGGTCTACGGCGGCGACTTGATCCCGGTACCGGAAAACTGGCCGTCGCTCTGTGCGAATTGGGCGGGCCTCTCGGTCGGCTGCGCCTGGGCCGGCCTGCTGGCGGCCGGGGTCTTCCGGGCGGCGGCGGCCGGAGTGGCCGCGGTGCTCGCCGTACCGGTCCTGGTCACCCCGCTGGTGCAGAAGGCGCTTGCCGGCCCGTCCGCGCGTTCGATCGCCGGCCTGCCCGGCCGGTTGCGCGAACTGGCCTGGACGCAGTGGCCGTACGAGGTCGATCGCTGGCTCATGGGGGTACTGAGGGTGGTCGTACAACCCGTGGGCGCCGCGCTGGCGTTGTCGCTGACCGCCCTCATCTGCGCTTATCTGCTTACGGCACTGCGACGCAGCGCCCGTTGGTGACCGGGCGGCGACCAAAGCGCTTCAAACGGTCACAACTTCCTTGGAAATTGCCCGCTTCCTTCGCATAAGGCGTCAATTGCGGAGCGAGCGCCGATCACCCTTTCGTGTGCTTTTCACCAAAGACCTCAAGGGCCGTGGAGGCCGCGCCGACAAAGGATGCGTGAGTACCCTTGCGCACACCATGATGACCGCCGCCCGCCCCGTCGACTCCGGCCTCGCGGCCCCGGGCGGACTGGACCGCTACTCCTACGCGGAGACGCCCGCCGCCGACAGGATGGGCCCTCCCGCCTGGGAGGGCACCGACACGGACCTGGGCCGGGTGGGCCGGCGTACCGCCGGCAGCCGTGGCCGCGGCCTGCACGGCCAACTCGTCCAGCAGCTCGGCCAGATGATCGTCTCCGGCGATCTCGGCGCCGACCGGCCGCTGGTTCCGGAGGAGATCGGCCAGCGTTTCGAGGTCTCCCGCACCGTCGTGCGCGAGTCCTTGCGCGTTCTCGAAGCCAAGGGCCTGGTCAGCGCGCGGCCCAATGTCGGTACCCGGGTCCGCCCGGTCAGCGACTGGAACCTGCTGGATCCCGACATCATCGAGTGGCGGGCCTTCGGTCCGCAGCGCGAGGACCAGCGGCGCGAGCTGTTCGAGTTGCGGTGGACGATCGAGCCGCTGGCGGCGCGCCTGGCCGCCGGTCACGGCCGGGAGGACGTGCAGCAGCGGCTGGGCGACATGGTGGAGATCATGGGCCATGCCCTCGCCCAGGGTGACGCGCTCACCTTCTCCCGGGCCGACGCGGAGTTCCACTCCCTGCTGATCCAGGTCTCCGGCAACCGAATGCTCGAGCACCTCTCCGGGATCGTCTCCGCTGCCCTCCAGGTCTCCGGCTCGCCGGCGATCAGCTGCGACCGTCCCAGCGAGTCGTGCCTCGGCCACCACGCGCGCATCGTCGACGCCCTGGCCGCCGGCGACGCCCACGCGGCCGAGACGGCCATGCGCCAGCTGCTGACCGTCCACCCGGAGGTGGAGCGCGTCGTTCCGGCTCCGCGCGAGCACTGAGGACCCGGCGGCGACCGCTCGGCCGTTCCCGGTAGCGGGCCGTACCCGGTCGCGTGCGGACGCGCGCGGGCCGGAGGGGCGCGCGGCGCGGAGCCGCGGGTGCGGGCGCCGGACGTCCGGCGGGCGAGCCGGTGGCGGACGCGGCGGGCGGGCGCTGAACCGGTACGGGGGATGGTGTTTCGCCGGGCCCGGCAGGGTACGTGAAGGTGTACCCAAGGGGTCCGGCAACACAAATTGTGAGGCGAATCGACCCATATGGCTGATTCGCCCCATATGGCGTGTGACTCGGGCCACGTGGATTGGGCGTAACACTCCTCGAAACACCGCGATGACCTAAGAGGTGACAGCCGAGGAGGGAATACAGCCGCCGTTGACGGCGCTGTGCAGCTCCGAGGTTCAGCCCGCGTCGTCGGCACATCCCCAGCCGACGGTCGTCGGCTCCGGCCCGATCATGGGCGGGGCCGGAAGCCGTTTCCATCGTTCCGAGAGGTTGTTCGTGTCGGCCAGCACATCCCGTACGCTCCCGCCGGAGATCGCCGAGTCCGAGTCTGTGATGGCGCTCATCGAGCGGGGAAAGGCTGATGGGCAGATCGCCGGCGATGACGTGCGTCGGGCCTTCGAGGCTGACCAGATTCCGCCAACCCAGTGGAAGAATGTTCTGCGCAGCCTCAATCAGATCCTCGAGGAAGAGGGTGTGACGCTGATGGTCAGTGCAGCGGAGTCGCCGAAGCGCGCCCGCAAGAGCGTCGCAGCGAAGAGCCCGGCGAAGCGCACCGCCACCAAGACCGTCACCGCCAAGACGACCGTGACGAAGCCCGTCACGACCGCCTCGGCCCCGGCGGCATCGAGTGCGGAATCCCCGGCCGACGAGGCCGGAGCCCCTGCCAAGAAGGCGGCCGCCAAGAAGACCGCGGCCAAGAAGACGGCGGTGAAGAAGACCACCACCGCCAAGAAGGCGACGGCCAAGAAGACCGCCGCCAAGAAGGACGCCGACGAGGTCCTCGAGGGTGAGGAACTGCTCGACGACGTCCAGCCCGGCAAGGGCGAGGAAGAAGAGGCCGAGGGCGAGACCAAGGGCTTCGTCCTGTCCGACGAGGACGAGGACGACGCGCCCGCGCAGCAGGTGGCCGTCGCCGGTGCCACCGCCGACCCGGTCAAGGACTACCTGAAGCAGATCGGCAAGGTCCCGCTGCTCAACGCCGAGCAGGAGGTCGAGCTCGCCAAGCGCATCGAGGCCGGCCTGTTCGCCGAGGACAAGCTGGCGAACAGCGACAAGCTGGCGCCGAAGCTGAAGCGCGAGCTGGAGATCATCGCCGAGGACGGCCGCCGCGCCAAGAACCACCTGCTGGAGGCCAACCTCCGCCTCGTGGTCTCGCTGGCCAAGCGCTACACCGGTCGCGGCATGCTCTTCCTGGACCTGATCCAGGAGGGCAACCTGGGTCTGATCCGCGCGGTCGAGAAGTTCGACTACACCAAGGGCTACAAGTTCTCCACGTACGCCACCTGGTGGATCCGTCAGGCGATCACCCGCGCCATGGCCGACCAGGCCCGCACCATCCGTATCCCGGTGCACATGGTCGAGGTCATCAACAAGCTCGCGCGCGTCCAGCGCCAGATGCTCCAGGACCTGGGCCGCGAGCCCACCCCGGAGGAGCTGGCCAAGGAACTCGACATGACCCCCGAGAAGGTCATCGAGGTCCAGAAGTACGGCCGTGAGCCGATCTCGCTGCACACCCCGCTGGGCGAGGACGGCGACAGCGAGTTCGGTGACCTGATCGAGGACTCCGAGGCGGTCGTCCCGGCCGACGCGGTCAGCTTCACGCTGCTCCAGGAACAGCTGCACTCGGTGCTCGACACGCTCTCCGAGCGTGAGGCGGGCGTGGTCTCCATGCGGTTCGGCCTGACCGACGGGCAGCCGAAGACGCTGGACGAGATCGGCAAGGTCTACGGCGTGACGCGGGAGCGGATCCGTCAGATCGAGTCCAAGACGATGTCCAAGCTGCGCCACCCGTCGCGCTCGCAGGTGCTGCGGGACTACCTGGACTAGGAGCGCCCGCGAGGCGTCGCCGCCGGGCAGGCGGCACCTCGTGGACACGACCCGGGTCCGGCCGGCCAGGGTGTCGGTACGGAGCGGAGGGCCCGGTTTCCCCAGGGAAACCGGGCCCTCCGGCGTGTGCGCGGGTGCGGGCCCGGGCAGGCTGGCCGACCCTGGGTGAACGGGGACCACCGGAGAGTCAGGAGGCCGTATGCGTCGTCCCATCAGCCGGAAGTTCACGGGGGCCGTCACCCTCATGGCGGCGGCGGCCGCTCTGCCGCTCGCCGCACCGCCGCGGGCGAACGCCGACAGCGTGGTGGTCGGAGGCCAGCCGGTGCACGCCGACGACAGTCCCTGGACCGTGGCCCTGTCCAGCCGTGACCGGTTCGGCGGAATGCGGGCGGGCCAGTTCTGCGGAGGAGTGGTGGTGGCACCGGCCAAGGTGGTGACGGCGGCGCACTGCCTGGGGCCCTCCGTGCTCGGTACGGAAGTGAGCCGGCTGACCGACCTCAAGGTCATCGCCGGCCGGACGGCGCTGCGCGGATCGGGCGGGCAGGAGATCCCGGTGACCGCGGCGTGGATCAGCCCGGCGTACGACCCGGTGACGAACGCCGGGGACCTGGCCGTCCTCACACTCGCCAGGTCACTGCCGCGCGCGTACGTGATCAGGACGGCGGGCCCGGGGGACGCGGCCTACCGGCCGGGAACCGAGGCCATGGTGTACGGCTGGGGTGACACGACCGGCGGCGGAGCCTATACGGACGCGCTGCGGGCGGCCCGGGTGCGGGTGCTGCCGGACGAGGTCTGCGAGCAGGCCTACCCGGCGGCGGAGGGCGGGGCTTACTCGGCCGCCACGATGCTCTGCGCGGGGGATCCGGAGGGCGGCGGGCGGGACGCCTGCCAGGGGGACAGCGGAGGGCCGCTGGTGGCCCGGGGGAGGCTCATCGGACTGGTGTCCTGGGGGAGCGGCTGCGGCCATGCCGACCGCCCCGGTGTGTACACCCGGGTCTCCGCCGTGATGCCCGTCGTGTGAACGTGCCCGCCGGCGGCCGGTGGCGGGCGGGCTGCCCGGTGCCGGTGCCCGTGCCGTCCCGGAGACGCCGGCTGGGCCGGGCGCCTCAGGGCACGGGAGAGGCGCCGGTGGGCCCCCGGGCGGGGCTCGGGAGGCCGTCGCCCGCCGGGACACCGGTGGGAACACCGGGACGCCGGTCCGGGAGCTCCCGGGGTGCCGGCGGCGGGAGGAACGCATGAGAACGGGCGACCGCCCCCCTGGGTCGGGGGCGGTCGCCCGTCGGCCGGTCCTGGACCGGCCCCTGGCTCGTCGGGATGGAGAGTCAGCGATCCTCTTCGACGCTGGCCGGCACGGGGGTGAGCCGGTCCGTCTCATCCTGTATTTCCACGGCGATCTTCTTGAGTTCCGGCTCGAACTTACGCCCGTGGTGGGCGCAGAAGAGCAGTTCACCACCGCTGGTCAGCACGACGCGCAGATATGCCTGGGCGCCGCAGCGGTCGCAGCGGTCGGCGGCCGTCAGCGGGCTCGCGGGGGTCAGAACAGTAGTCACGTCGCCTCTTCTCTAGCTCGACGAGCTGTCGTACCAGGGTCAACATCCAACCAGGCCGGAAACGTTCCCGCTCGTGGCTTTTCCTGGAAACTTTTTCCCAGGTGGCTGTCTGCTGCCGGTTGGCGGCGAATGAGCCGTATTGCTGTGCATGCTCTACGGGTTTCGCGTCGTCTTGTCTCGGTCGGCCCTCCCGGCTGGCTGCCGGTTGTTCATGAGGACGTGCCCGGAGCCTAAATGGTTCATGCCTGGAAGGGAACGTGATGTGCACGTCACCCCTTCGAGGGATCGAACAGGTATACGACTGTGGACTAGCATGAGAATCCACGAGGGTGGCGTGACAGCCGCTCTACCAGGGCTCGGTACCCTCTGACCGGCGACAGACGCCGGGCCTTACCCCCACTGGCCAGATCTCAAATTCAGCGAGGAGCGAACCGCGTGACCGCCGAGACGTCCGTGCCGTCCAGTGCGCTGCTGACAGCAGACCGTGACGGTTCCAACTACACCGCTCGGCACCTGCTCGTACTCGAGGGGCTGGAGGCGGTCCGCAAGCGCCCCGGCATGTACATCGGGTCCACCGACAGCCGCGGCCTGATGCACTGCCTCTGGGAGATCATCGACAACTCCGTCGACGAGGCCCTCGGTGGCTACTGCGACCACATCGAGGTCATCCTCCACGACGACGCCTCCGTGGAGGTGCGTGACAACGGCCGGGGCATCCCCGTCGACGTCGAGCCCAAGACCGGGCTGTCCGGTGTCGAGGTCGTCATGACCAAGCTGCACGCCGGCGGCAAGTTCGGCGGTGGCTCCTACGCCGCCTCCGGCGGTCTGCACGGCGTGGGCGCCTCGGTGGTGAACGCGCTGTCGGCCCGGCTGGACGTGGAGGTCGACCGCAACGGCGCCACCCACGCGATCAGCTTCCGGCGCGGCGTGCCCGGCATCTTCACCGAGCCCGGACCCGACGCGCCCTTCGACCCGGCGAACGGGCTGCTCAAGGCCAAGCGCGTGCCCAAGAACCGCACCGGTACCCGTGTGCGGTACTGGGCGGACCGGCAGATCTTCCTGAAGGACGCCAAGCTCTCCCTGGAGAACCTCCACCAGCGCGCCCGCCAGACCGCCTTCCTGGTGCCCGGACTGACCATCGTCGTTCGGGACGAGCGCGGTCTGGACGGCGAGGGCAAGAGCGAGGAGACGTTCCGCTTCGACGGCGGCATCAGTGAGTTCTGCGAGTACCTGGCGCAGGACAAGGCCGTCTGCGACGTGCTGCGGCTGACCGGTCAGGGGACCTTCAAGGAGACCGTCCCGGTCCTGGACGACCGCGGCCACATGACCCCCACCGAGGTCACCCGGGAACTGGGCGTCGATGTCGCCCTGCGCTGGGGCACCGGCTACGACAGCTCGGTCAGGTCCTTCGTGAACATCATCGCGACCCCCAAGGGCGGCACCCACGTCACCGGCTTCGAGCGCGCCGTCACCAAGACGATGAACGAGGTGCTGCGCTCCAGCAAGATGCTGCGCGTCGCCGAGGACGACATCGTCAAGGACGACGCCCTGGAGGGCCTGACCGCGGTCGTCACCGTCCGGCTGGCCGAGCCGCAGTTCGAGGGCCAGACCAAGGAGGTGCTGGGCACGTCGGCGGCCAACCGTATCGTCGCCAATGTGGTCGCCAAGGAGCTGAAGGCGTTCCTGACCTCCACCAAGCGCGATGCCAAGGCCCAGGCCCGCGCGGTGCTGGAGAAGGCCGTGGCGGCGGCCCGTACCCGGATCGCCGCCCGCCAGCACAAGGAGGCCCAGCGCCGCAAGACCGCGCTGGAGTCCTCCTCGCTGCCCGCCAAGCTCGCCGACTGCCGCAGTGACGACGTGGAGCGCAGCGAGCTCTTCATCGTCGAGGGGGACTCGGCCCTCGGTACGGCCAAGCTCGCCCGGAACAGCGAGTTCCAGGCGCTGCTGCCCATCCGCGGCAAGATCCTCAACGTTCAGAAGTCGTCCGTCTCGGACATGCTGAAGAACGCCGAGTGCGGCGCGATCATCCAGGTCATAGGGGCCGGGTCCGGCCGGACCTTCGACATCGACGCGGCGCGGTACGGCAAGATCGTCCTCCTCGTGGACGCCGATGTCGACGGCGCGCACATCCGCTGCCTGCTGCTGACCCTCTTCCAGCGCTACATGCGCCCGATGGTCGAGGCGGGCCGGGTGTTCGCCGCGGTGCCGCCGCTGCACCGGATCGAGCTGGTCCAGCCCAAGAAGGGGCAGGACAAGTACGTGTACACGTACTCGGACAACGAGCTGCGGCAGACGCTGCTGGAGTTCCAGCGCAAGGGTGTCCGGTACAAGGACTCCATCCAGCGCTACAAGGGCCTCGGTGAGATGGACGCCGACCAGCTCGCGGAGACCACCATGGATCCCCGGCACCGGACACTGCGGCGGATCAACATCGGTGACCTGGAGTCGGCGGAGCAGGTGTTCGACCTGCTCATGGGCAATGACGTCGCACCGCGCAAGGAGTTCATCACCAGCTCCGCGGCGACCTTGGACCGCTCGCGCATCGACGCCTGAGCCGGCTCGCCCGGCGCCGGGGCGGGACCCGGCGCCGGGGCGGGACCTTCCGCCCCACCCGATCGGGTGGAACGTGCGGTCGGGGCCGGCCGGTGCCCGGGCCCGGGCAGGCACCGGGCTCGTGGCTCAGCCCGTGGCCGCCCATGTGTAGCGGTGTTCCGGACGGCCGGTCTCGCCGTACCTCAGGGAGAGCCGCACCCGCCCCGTCCGGTCCAGGAGCTTCAGGTAGCGCTGGGCGGTCTGCCGGCTCACCCCCGCTCGTTCCGCGATCTCCTGGGCGGAGAGCGGGCCGTCGGCGCCGAGCAGCACCTGCCGTACCAGTTCGGCGGTCGTGGGGGAGTGGCCCTTGGGGAGGTCGGGGGTGCCGGAGTTCACCGACAGGGCGCCGAAGAACCGGTCCACCTCCGCCTGCTCCGCCTCGCCGCCGCTGTCGAGGGTGCGGCGCAGTGCGGCGTAGGCCTCCAGTTTGGGGCGCAGGCCCGCGAAGTTGAACGGCTTCACCAGGTACTGGAGCGCACCGTGGCGCATGGCCGCCTGCACGGTGGCGACGTCGCGGGCCGCCGTCACCATGATCACATCGGTCTGGTGGCCGCGACGGCGCAGCTCCCGCACCACGGCCAGCCCGTTCCGGTCGGGCAGGTAGTGGTCGAGCAGGACGAGGTCGACGGGCAGCTCCTCGGCCCGGGCCAGTGCCTCGGCGGCCGTGTGGGCGCGGGCGACGACCTCGAAGCCGGGCACCTTGCGCACATACGCGGCGTTGATCTGCGCGACCCGGACGTCGTCGTCCACGACGAGTACGCCGATCATGTCGCACCACCCACCGGGCGCCGCTCCGGAGCGGCGCCCGGAGCGGCACCGGGGGCCGCGACCGGCTCCGGGCCCCGTTCCCGGCCGGGCACCGCGCACCGGTCCGGATCCGCCTCGGGGTCCGTCCCGGGGTCGGTCTCCGGCCCGGGCCCCGGGCGCGGCACCGGTTCCGGTTCCGGTTCCGGGTCCGTCGGGACGTCCGGTTCCGGCGCCGGGCCCGGTTCCGTCAGGGCGTCCGGCAGGACGACGGTGAACTCCGCCCCGCCCAGGCCGGCGTCCTCACCCACCCGGGCGCTGCCGCCCTGCCGTTCCGCCAGCCTGCGCACCATGGCCAGCCCCAGGCCCCGGCGCCCGCCGTGCGCCGGGAGGTCCTTGGTGGACCAGCCCTCCGTGAAGACCAGCTCCCGGTGCTCGGCGGGCACCCCGGGACCGCTGTCCGCGACCCGGAGGACCACCGTGCGCCCCTGCGCGCGCGCCTCGACCTCGACGCGCGGCCGCGGCGAACCGGCCGCGGCGTCCACCGCGTTGTCGACCAGGTTGCCGACGACGGTCACCAGCTCGCGTGGCTCCACCAGCCGGTCGGGCAACAGGGTGCCGGGCGCCAGGCGCAGCGACACCCCGCGCTCCACCGCCACCGTGGCCTTGCCCACCAGCAGCGCCGCGACCAGCGGATCGCGCACCTTCTCGGTGACCTGCTCGGCGGTGGCCCGGTGCACGCCCACCACCTCGGTGACGTACTCCACCGCCTCCTCGTGCATCCCCAGCTCCAGCAGCCCCAGGAGGGTGTGCATCCGGTTGGCGTGCTCGTGGTCCTGGGCGCGCAGCGCGTCGATCAGCCCCCGGGTGGCGTCCAGCTCGCGTCCCAGCCGCTCCAGTTCGGTGCGGTCGCGCAGGGTGGCCACAGCGCCCCCGTCGTCCGTGGGCATCCGGTTGGCGATCAGGACCCGGTGCCCGCGCACGGCCACCAGGTCCTCGCCGGTGACCCGGCCGGCCAGCACGTCCGCCGTACGGCCGGAGCCGAGCACCTCCTCCAGCGCCCTTCCGGCCGCCTCCGGGCCGAGTCCCAGCAGCCGCTGCGCCTCGTCGTTCAGCAGCCGCACGCGGCCGGCCCCGTCGAGCGCCACCACGCCCTCACGGATACCGTGCAGCATCGCCTCGCGCTCCGCCAGCAGCGCCGAGATGTCGGAGAACGCCAGGTCGTGGGTACGGCGCTGGAGGCGGCGCGAGATCAGGTAGGCGGCCAGCGCCCCGGCGGCCAGGGCGCCGCCGGCGTGGGCGAGCAGCTCCGGGATCGCCGCCAGCAGCCGGGCGCGCACGCTGTCGTACTCGATACCCACCGAGACCGCCCCCACGATCCGCCCGCCGGTGGCGCGCAGCGGCACCTTGCCCCGGGCGGAGCGCCCGAGGGTGCCGCTGTCGATCTCCATGACGTCCTGGCCCGCGAGGGCGTCGGCGGGGTCGGTGGACACGACCCGGCCGATCTTGCGGGCGTCGGTGTGCGACCAGCGCACCCCGCGCGTGTCCATGACGACCACGTACTCCGCGCCGGTGGCGTTCCTGATCCGCTCGGCCTCCGCCTGCACGGGACCCGTGGCGGTCGGCGGGGAACCGAGCAGTTCCGCGGCGACCTCGGGCGAAGCGGTCGTCTCGGCGATGGCGAGTGCCCGCCGCATCGCCTGGTCGTCCAGCTGGGCGCTGAGCGGTGCGAGGAAGAGGCCGGTGGCCAGCACGGTGACACCGGTGGCGATGGCCAGTTGCATCAGGAGCACCTGCGAGAACACCCGCCGCGGCCACCCCAACCGCCACCGGCGCCGTGCGGGCGTGCGCGCCGAGGAGGGGGAGGGCGTGGGGTTCATGCACGGAACCGTAAGGGGCGACGCACCCGATGCGAAATGTCCGGCGTCACGTCCACCCGCGTTCCCGCCCGGAGCCCGCCGCACCCGCGTCCCAGCCCGGAGCCAGGTGGACCCGCGTCCCCGTCCGGCCTCAGCTCCAGCTCCGTGCGCACAGGGGCGACCGTGCCCACACCGTCCCACCGGGCCCGTCCCACCGGGCCGCAGTGCCGCCGCGCACGTCGGGTTGCCGTGCACGATCGTGTCTGCCCGGTCTGCCCGGTCTGCCCGTCCGCCCGTCCGCCCGCCGGCCCGGCGCGAGGGCGCGGTGCCCCCGGCAGTCCGCCCCCGGCCGCTTGCCTATCCTTGGGGGCGCAAGCCGCCGACCTGGAAGGGCGTCCCTTTGAGCGTGCAGCAGATTCCCGTCGTCGTCCTCGCGGGTTTTCTCGGGTCGGGCAAGACCACCTTGCTGAACCATCTGCTCCGCAGCGCCAGAGGAACCCGTATCGGCGTCATGGTCAACGACTTCGGGTCCATCGAGATCGACGCCATGACCGTCGCGGGCCAGGTCGGCTCCACCGTCTCGCTCGGCAACGGCTGTCTGTGCTGCGCGGTCGACGCGAGCGAGCTGGACACCTACCTGGAGACGCTGACCCGGCCCTCCGCCCGTCTCGACGTCATCGTGATCGAGGCGAGCGGGCTCGCCGAGCCGCAGGAGCTGGTGCGGATGATCCTCGCCAGCGACAACCGGCGGATCATGTACGGCGGGCTGGTCGAGGTGGTGGACGCCGCCGAGTTCGACACCACCCGGGCCCGTCATCCCGAGACCGACCGTCACCTGGCCATCGCCGACCTGGTCGTCGTCAACAAGGCCGACCGGGTGCCCGGCGCCGAGCTGCGGCGCGTCCACTCGGCGGTCACCGAACTGGCCGGCCGGGCCGCGGTGATCGACGCGGCGCACGGACGGGTCGACCCGGACCTGCTCTTCGACCGGGCCGCACCCCCGGACGACGACAGCGGTGCCCGTCAGCTCTCCTTCGAGGACCTGGACGAGCTGTACGTGGCCGAGGACGCCCACCCGCACGCGGCGTACGAGACGGTTTCCTTCACCTCGGACCTGCCCCTGCATCCGCGCCGGCTGCTGGACTTCCTCGACGCCCGCCCCGAGGGCCTCTACCGGATCAAGGGGTTCGTCGACTTCGGCGACGCGGACCCCGCCAACCGCTACAGCCTCCACGCGGTCGGCCGCTTCCTGCGCTTCCAGCCCGAGCCCTGGCCGCGCGGCGAGCGGCGGCTGACCCAGCTCGTCCTCATCGGCTCCAGTACCGACGGCGAGGCGTTGCGCAAGGCGTTGGACGACTGCCGGGTGACCGGCGGGCAGGACGCCCCGGAGGAGCACAGCATGTGGGGCGTGCTGCGGTACGTACCGCGGCCACCGGAAGAGGACGGCGAACCCGACCCCCTCGCGTGACGGGGTGACGGAGCGGCCGGGGGCGGCCGGGCCCCCGGGCCGCACCGCCGGCGCGGCTGATCAGCCCGTCAGGCTCCTGCGTCGCCCCGGGACCGTCCCGCCCGCTGCCCAACGGCCGCTGACGGCGGACGAGGGCGGGCCCCCGGCGGAACATCCCGCCGACCGGCGCCCCGCCCCCGGCAGGCGGGCGCGACCGGTCCCTCATGGGCGCCCATCGGCAGGCGGCACGCCCGCACCCGGCAGGACGCCGGCACTTCGTTCAGGACGCCCCGTACCCGGCAGGACGCCGGGGCCCGGTCAGGACGCCGGACCCGCCAGTACCGCGACCGGCTTGGCCAGCGGCGTGCCCGAGCCGTCCCGGCGGGGGTCGATGTCCGGCAGCTCCACCGGCGTGCCGTTCTGCTGCGCGGCCCGCGCCGGGGCCGCGCCCGCCCAGGCGAGGATCAGCACGTCCTCGCCCTTCAGGAAGCGGTGGCAGCGCACCCCGCCCGTCGCCCGGCCCTTGCGCGGGTACTGGTCGAACGGCGTCAGCTTCGCCGACGTGCCCGCCGGCCCCTCCAGCGTGCCGGTCGAACCGGCCACCGTGAACACCACGGCGTCCGCCGCCGGGTCCACGGCCGTGAACGAGACGACCTCGGCGCCGGCCGCCAGCTTGATACCGGTCATTCCGCCCGCCGGGCGTCCCTGCGGCCGCACCTGGGAGGCCGGGTAGCGCAGCAGCTGGGCGTCGGAGGTGATGAAGACCAGGTCCTCCTCACCGGTGCGCAGCTCGGCCGCCCCGACGATCCGGTCACCCTCCTTCAGGGAGATGACCTCCAGCTCCTCCTTGTTCGCCGGGTAGTCCGGGACCACCCGCTTGACCACACCCTGCAGCGTGCCGATCGCCAGCCCCGGGGAGGACTCGTCCAGGGTGGTCAGGCAGACGACCCGCTCGTCCTTCTCCAGCGACAGGAACTCCGACAGCTGCGCCCCGCCCGACAGGTTGGGCGCGGCGGCGGTGTCCGGGAGCTGCGGCAGATCGATCACCGACAGCCGCAGCAGCCGCCCGGTGGACGTCACCGCGCCCACCTCGCCCCGCTGGGTGGCGGGCACCGCCGAGACGATCACATCGTGCTTGGTGCGCCTGCCGCCGCTGTCCGCGAGCGGCTCGCCGCTCGCCGTACGGGCCAGCAGGCCGGTCGAGGACAGCAGCACCCGGCACGGGTCGTCCGCGACCTCCAGCGCCAGCGCCCCGGCCGCCACCTGGGAGCCGGCCGACTCCAGCAGCACGGTGCGCCGCTCGGTGCCGAACTTCTTGGCCACCGCGGCCAGTTCCGAGGAGACCAGCTTGCGCAGCTCCGCGTCCGACTCCAGGATCCGGGTGAGCTCGGCGATCTCACCATTGAGCCGGTCGCGCTCGCTCTCCAGCTCGATCCGGTCGAACTTGGTCAGCCGGCGCAGCGGGGTGTCCAGGATGTACTGCGTCTGGATCTCGGTCAGTGAGAAGTGCGCGATCAGCCGTTCCTTGGCCTGCGCCGAGTTCTCGCTGGACCGGATCAGACGGATGACCTCGTCGATGTCCAGCAGCGCGACGAGCAGCCCCTCGACCAGGTGCAGCCGGGCGCGCTTCTTGCCGCGGCGGAACTCGCTGCGGCGCCGTACCACCTCGAAGCGGTGGTCGAGGTAGACCTCCAGCAGCTCCTTGAGGCCCAGGGTCAGCGGCTGCCCGTCGACCAGCGCCACGTTGTTGATGCCGAAGGACTCCTCCATCGGCGTCAGCTTGTACAGCTGCTCCAGGACGGCCTCCGGGATGAAGCCGTTCTTGACCTCGATGACCAGCCGCAGCCCGTGCTCGCGGTCGGTGAGGTCCTTGACGTCCGCGATGCCCTGGAGCTTCTTGGCGCCGACCAGGTCCTTGATCTTGGCGATCACCTTCTCGGGGCCGACCGCGAAGGGCAGTTCGGTCACGACCAGGCCCTTGCGGCGCGGAGTGACGTTCTCCACCGCCACGGTGGCGCGGATCTTGAAGGAGCCGCGGCCCGTCTCGTACGCGTCCTTGACGCCGGACAGGCCCACGATCCGGCCGCCGGTGGGCAGGTCGGGACCCGGCACGTACCGCATCAGGGTCTCCAGGTCCGCGCCCGGGTGCCTGATCAGGTGGCGGGCGGCGGCGATCACCTCGCCGAGGTTGTGCGGGGGCATGTTGGTCGCCATGCCGACCGCGATCCCGGAGGCGCCGTTGACCAGCAGGTTCGGGAAGGCGGCGGGCAGTGCCACCGGCTCGCGCTCCTGCCCGTCGTAGTTCGGCGCGAAGTCGACGGTGTCCTCGTCGATCGACTCGGTCATCAGCGAGGTCGCGTCGGCCATCCGGCACTCGGTGTACCGCATGGCGGCCGGCGGGTCGTCGTTGCCGAGGGAGCCGAAATTGCCGTGGCCGTCGACCAGCGGCAGGCGCATGGAGAACGGCTGCGCCATACGCACCAGCGCGTCGTAGATCGACGCGTCGCCGTGCGGGTGCAGCTTGCCCATCACCTCGCCGACGACCCGGGCGCACTTCACATAGCCGCGCTCGGGGCGCAGCCCCATCTCGTTCATCTGGTAGACGATGCGCCGGTGCACCGGCTTCATACCGTCCCGGGCGTCCGGCAGGGCCCGGGAGTAGATCACCGAGTACGCGTACTCGAGGAAGGAGCCCTGCATTTCGTCGACGACGTCGATGTCGAGGATCCTCTCCTCGAAGTCGTCGGGCTGCGCGGTCTTCGTGCTGCGGCGGGCCATCGCGGCTGCGGCTCCTTCACCAACAAGTCTGTACTGACGCGGACCATTGTGGACCGTCCCACTGACAACGCCGACCGCGACCCGGAAGAGGGAAGGAACGAGGATCCGGGAACTTCGCCAGGTGCGACTCCGCTTGCATACAGTGGCAGGACTTTCCACGACTGGACTTTTCCACATGCGATCGAAGGGACGTACATGCCCATGGGTCACACGGCCACAGCCCAGGCCGGCTCCGGCGGCCTGACAGCGACCGAGCACCGCCTGGCCAACGGCCTGCGCGTGGTGCTCTCGGAGGACCACCTGACCCCGGTCGCCGCGGTCTGCCTCTGGTACGACGTCGGCTCGCGCCACGAGATCAAGGGCCGCACCGGCCTCGCCCACCTCTTCGAGCACCTGATGTTCCAGGGCTCGAAGCAGGTCCACGGCAACGGCCACTTCGAGCTGGTGCAGGGCGCGGGCGGCTCGCTCAACGGCACCACCAGTTTCGAGCGCACCAACTACTTCGAGACCATGCCCGCCCACCAGCTGGAACTGGCCCTGTGGCTGGAAGCCGACCGGATGGGCTCGCTCCTCGCCGCGCTCGACGAGGAGTCCATGGAGAACCAGCGGGACGTCGTCAAGAACGAGCGCCGCCAGCGGTACGACAACGTTCCCTACGGCACGGCCTTCGAGCGGCTGACCGCCCTGGCCTACCCGGAGGGCCACCCCTACCACCACACCCCGATCGGCTCCATGGCCGACCTGGACGCCGCCACCCTCGAGGACGCGCGGAACTTCTTCCGCACGTACTACGCGCCGAACAACGCCGTCCTGTCGGTCGTCGGGGACATCGACCCCGAGCAGACGCTCGCCTGGATCGAGAAGTACTTCGGCTCCATCCCTTCCCACGAGGGCAAGCAACCGCCGCGGGACGGCTCGCTCCCCGACGTCATCGGCGAGGAGCTGCGCCACGTCGTCGAGGAGGAGGTCCCCGCCCGCGCCCTGATGGCGGCCTACCGGCTGCCGCACGACGGCACGCGCGAGTGCGACGCCGCCGACCTGGCCCTGACCGTACTCGGCGGCGGTGAGTCCTCCCGGCTGCACAACCGCCTGGTGCGCCGCGACCGCACGGCCGTCGCCGCCGGCTTCGGCCTGCTGCGGCTGGCCGGGGCACCCTCCATGGGCTGGCTGGACGTGAAGACCTCCGGCGGGGTGGAGGTGCCGGACATCGAGGCCGCCGTGGACGAGGAGCTCGCCCGGTTCGCCGCCGAGGGCCCCACGCCCGAGGAGATGGAGCGCGCCCAGGCCCAGCTCGAACGCGAGTGGCTGGACCGGCTCGGCACGGTCGCCGGCCGCGCCGACGAACTGTGCCGGTACGCCGTGCTGTTCGGCGACCCGCAGCTCGCGCTGACCGCCGTCGAGCGGGTGCTGGACGTCACCGCCGAGGAGGTGCGGGCGGTCGCCGAGGCCCGGCTGCGCCCCGACAACAGGGCGGTGCTGGTCTACGAACCCGTCAACGCCGACCGGAACGAGCAGGAAGAGGGGGCGGACCAGTGACCGACGCCGCTGTGTCCCTGACGAGCATGGAATTCCACCCGCAGCCCCGGCCCGGCACCGCCACGCCGTGGGCGTTCCCCGCGCCCGACCGCGGCACCCTGGACAACGGCCTGACGGTGCTGCGCTGCCACCGCCCCGGCCAGCAGGTGGTGGCCGTCGAGCTCTTCCTCGCCGCCCCGCTGGACGCCGAGCCCGAGGGCCTCGACGGCATCGCCACGATCATGGCGCGCGCGCTGTTCGAGGGCACCGACAAGCGCTCGGCGGAGGACTTCGCCGCCGAGCTGGAGCGCTGCGGGGCCACGCTCGACGCGCACGCCGACCACCCCGGTGTCCGGGTCTCGCTGGAGGTGCCGGCCTCCCGGCTGGCGAAGGCCCTCGGCCTGCTCGCCGAGGCCCTGCGCGCGCCGGCCTTCGCCGACAGCGAGGTGGAGCGCCTGGTGCACAACCGGCTGGACGAGATCCCGCACGAGACGGCCAATCCGTCCCGGCGCGCCGCCATGCAGCTCTCCAAGGAGCTGTTCCCGGCCACCGCGCGCATGTCGCGTCCCCGCCAGGGCACCGAGGAGACCGTCGCCCGGATCGACGCCGCGGCCGTACGCGCCTTCTACGACGCGCACGTCCGGCCGGCCACCGCCACCGCCGTGGTCGTGGGCGACCTGACCGGCATCGACCTGGACGCGGTGCTGGCCGACACCCTGGGAGCCTGGACCGGCGACACCGCACAGCCCCGCCCGGTACCGGCGATCACCGCCGACGACACCGGCCGGATCGTCATCGTGGACCGCCCGGGCGCCGTGCAGACACAGCTGCTCATCGGCCGTATCGGCGCCGACCGGCACGACCGGGTCTGGCCGGCCCAGGTCCTCGGCACGTACTGCCTGGGCGGCACGCTCACCTCCCGGCTGGACAAGGTGCTGCGCGAGGAGAAGGGCTACACCTACGGCGTCCGGGCCTTCGGCCAGGTGCTGCGGTCAGGACCCGAGGGCAACGGCGCCGCGATGCTCGCCATCAGCGGCTCGGTGGACACCCCCAACACCGCCCCGGCGCTGGCGGACCTCTGGCAGGTGCTGCGCACCCTGGCGGCCGACGGCCTGACCGACGCGGAGCGCGAGACGGCCGTCCAGAACCTGGTGGGCGTCGCCCCGCTCAAGTACGAGACGGCGGCTTCCGTCGCGGCGACCCTCGCCGACCAGGTGGAGCAGCACCTCCCGGACGACTTCCAGTCGCGGTTGTACGCGCGCCTGGCCGAGACGGGGACCGTGGAGGCGACCGCCGCGGTGGTGAACGCCTTCCCGGTGGACCGGCTCGTCACCGTGCTGGTGGGCGACGCCGCCCAGATCAAGGAGCCGGTCGAGGCCCTCGGCATCGGCGAAGTCACGGTGGTCACCGGCTGATTGAGTGCCGCTCACGGAACCCCGGCGTCCACTTGGACGCCGGGGTTCTGCGGTATGTCCGTTTTCATACGGAGGTTCGGGGTCTGCCGTGTGGCGTGCGCTACAAAAACACGCGTTTGTTTGGCGATTGAAAGATCGGACGCTTAGCGTCTGATGCGCTGTCCGAACGGTACCCGCCGCACCCGCGGCACCGGGCAGCCATCGCCGAGTCCCCGAGGCGCGAGCCTGGGGAGCCGGGGACCCACTCAGTCCCTGGGGTGAATCGGACGCCTTCGCACCCGTGCGGAGGGGCCCGTAGGAGACCTTCCTGCTCCGAACCCGTCAGCTAACCCGGTAGGCGAGAAGGAAGGAAAGGACCAGCCCCTTCATGGCGTTCACCCGTGCCACCGGGAAGCACCGTGCCCCCAGCCGCATGACCCGTACGCGCGCCGGCGCCGCCGGTGTCGCGGCACTGGCCACCACCGGGGTCATCACCACCCTCGCTTCCCCGGCGCTCGCCGCCGACGCGGACGTCCGCTCCCTCGAGGACACCGGCCTCAACCAGGCCGTCATCACCGACACGCTGGCCGACCAGGTCGACGAGCAGGCCGAGGCCCAGCAGCGCGAGGCCGAGGAGGCCGAGGCGAAGGCGAGGGCCGAGGCGGAGGCCAAGCGCATGGCCGAGGCCCGCGCCGAGGCTGCCCGCGAGGCCCGGGAGCGCGCCGCCCGGGACGCCGAGCGCAAGCGGCTCAACTCCTTCCAGTCCCCGATCAGCGGCTCGTACGTCACCACCGGCTACCGGTCCGGCGGCTCGCTGTGGTCCTCCGGCAGCCACTCCGGCGTCGACTTCCGGGCCGCCTCGGGCACCCCGGTCGTCTCCGTGGGCTCCGGCACCGTCGTCGAGGCCGGCTGGGGCGGCGCGTACGGCAACAACGTCGTGATCCGGATGCAGGACGGCACCTACACCCAGTACGGCCACCTGTCCGCCGTCCAGGTCTCGGCCGGCCAGACGGTGACCCCGGGCCAGCAGATCGGCCTGTCCGGCTCGACCGGCAACTCCACCGGCCCGCACCTGCACTTCGAGGCCCGCACCAGCGCCGAGTACGGTTCCGACATGGACCCCGTGGCGTACCTGCGCTCGCACGGCGTCAACGTCTGACCCCGCGCACACCGCTTCGCGAAGGCCCCGGCCCGCCAGGAACCGTCCTGGTGGCCGGGGCCTTCGCCGTACCCGCTCCCGTGCCCCGCCGCTCGCCGCGGCCCCGCACCCGCAGCCAAAGCCCCGCACCCGCACCCGCACCCGCAGCCAAAGCCCCGCATCCGGAACCGCCGGGCTCGCGCCGGACCGGGCCCCCGCGCCGCAGCCGGGAACAGCCGCCTTCCGGCCGGGAGATTTCCCCGAATCCAACATTCCGGGATCGGAAATTCCGGCCCGCTGCAATAGAGTTGCCGAACAGACGTCGAACAACTGGTGCCACACGGATCAAGTCGGAGGTTCGGTATGCGCGTTCCTGCGCACTCGGTGTGCACGGCGATCCGCGACGACATCGTCTCCGGTGTCCTGGAGCGGGGCGGCCGGCTCACCGAGGAGCAGCTGGCGCGCCGCTACGGCGTTTCCCGGGTCCCGGTCCGCGAAGCGCTGCGGACCCTGGAGTCCGAGGGGTTCGTGGTCAGCCGCCGGCACATCGGGGCCTGCGTCGCCGAGCCCACCGAGCAGGAGGCCGCCGACCTGCTGGAGATCCGTACGCTGCTGGAACCGCTCGGCGCAGCCCGGGCGGCCCGGCGCCGTACCGAGGCACACCTCAAGGTGCTGCGCGGCCTGGTCAGGCTGGGTCAGGAGCGGGCCCGCCGGGGGCAGGGCGAGGACCTGCGCTCGCTGGGCGGCTGGTTCCACGAGACGCTCGCCCAGGCGTCCGGCAGCCCGGGGCTGACGGCGCTGCTCACCCAGCTCCGGCACAAGATCGACTGGATGTACGCGGTCGACAGGACCGCCCAGCCGGTCGAGACCTGGGCCGAGCACGGCGCGATCGTCGACGCCGTGGCGCGCGGTGACGCGGAACGGGCCCGGGCGCTCACCGCGCTGCACGCGGAGCGCTCGCTGGGCGCCCACCGGCTGCGCCGCCCCGAGCCGCTCTCCGGCCGGGTGAGGACTTCGCAACATCCCGTCAACACGGCCGGCGCCCGGAATTAACGGCGCGGCCGTATACAGAGGGGGCGCCGGACCGGGTGCTGTTTTCCGCGCCCGGAATTCCCCGGCGAAATGACGTACCCGGGAGAATTCTCCGCGGAAAAACAGCGGAGCCGTACCGCCCGGAATTCCAGGGCGATACGGCTCGGCCGTGATGTCTCCTCGGCCGCGCGGCGGCGCGGGCGACCGGACGGGTCAGACCGTCTCGGGGAGCTCGTCGAGTCCCTCGGAGACCAGCTTCGCCAGGCGGTCCAGGGCGGCGTCCGCTCCCTCCGCGTCCGAAGCGAGTACGACCTCCTCGCCGCCCTGCGCGCCCAGGCCGAGCACCGCGAGCATCGACGCGGCGTTGACCGGGTTGCCGTCGGCCTTGGCGATCGTCACGGGGACGCCGGCGGCCGTGGCGGCACGGACGAAGATGGAGGCGGGGCGGGCGTGCAGGCCCTCGGCCCAGCCGACGTTGACGCGGCGCTCAGCCATGGTGTTGCCCTTCGAGTCCTAGCGGTTGTCTAGACCAGTCTCTCATGTCGTGCCGGGTGGTCTCACCGTACCCTTGCCCCATGCGGACCCCGTCGGATCAGCCGGAGCACGTCTACCCCGACCACTGGGAGGCCGACGTGGTGCTGCGGGACGGCGGCACCGCG
The DNA here is from genome assembly GCF_040653855.1 of Streptomyces sp. NPDC050856. NCBI lineage: Bacteria > Bacillati > Actinomycetota > Actinomycetes > Kitasatosporales > Streptomycetaceae > Streptomyces > Streptomyces sp. NPDC050856. Next base: position 59,051 of record NZ_JBFAGV010000022.1, read on the forward strand.
CGGATCAGGCCGATCACCACCGACGACGCGGACCGTCTGGTCAGCTTCTACGAGCAGGTCTCGGACGAGTCGAAGTACTACCGGTTCTTCGCGCCGTACCCCCGGCTCTCCGCCAAGGACGTGCGTCGCTTCACCCACCACGACTACGTCGACCGGGTCGGCCTGGCGGCCACCGTCGGCGGCGAGTTCATCGCCACGGTCCGCTACGACCGGATCGACGAACGGGGGCGTCCGGCCGGCGCCCCCGCCGACGAGGCCGAGGTCGCCTTCCTGGTCCAGGACGCCCACCAGGGCCGGGGTGTCGCCTCCGCGCTGCTGGAACACATCGCGGCGGTCGCCCGGGAGCGCGGCATCCGGCGGTTCGCGGCCGAGGTGCTGCCCGCCAACACCAAGATGATCAAGGTGTTCACGGACGCCGGGTACACCCAGAAGCGCAGCTTCGAGGACGGCGCGGTCCGCCTCCAGCTCGACCTGGAGCCCACCGACCGGTCGCTCGCCGTGCAGCGCGCCCGCGAGCAGCGCGCCGAGGCGCGCTCCGTGCAGCGTCTGCTCGCGCCCGGCTCGGTCGCCGTCATCGGCGCCGGCCGCGCCCCCGGCGGCGTCGGCCGCACCGTGCTGCGCAACCTGCTGGGCGCCGGGTTCACCGGACGCACCTACGCGGTCAACCGTGCCCTGCCCGAGGAGGGCGCCTCGCTCGACGGCGTGCCCGCCTTCCGTTCGGTCGGCGACATCGGCGAGCCGGTCGACCTGGCGGTCGTCGCCGTACCGGCCGAGCGCGTCCCCGAGGCCGTCGCCGACTGCGGCGAACACGGCGTCCAGGGGCTGGTCGTGCTCTCCGCCGGCTACGCCGAGCAGGGCGCCGACGGGCGGGAGCGGCAGCGGGAGCTGGTCCGCCAGGCCCGCTCGTACGGCATGCGCATCATCGGCCCGAACGCCTTCGGCGTCATCAACACCGCGGGGGCCGTCCGGCTCAACGCCTCCCTCGCGCCGGGGTCCCCGGCCACCGGGCGGATCGGGCTGTTCACCCAGTCGGGCGCCATCGGCATCGCCCTGCTGTCCGGGCTGCACCGGCGCGGGGCGGGCCTGTCGTCCTTCATCTCGGCCGGCAACCGGGCGGACGTCTCCGGCAACGACATCCTTCAGTACTGGTACGAGGACCCCGACACCGATGTCGTGCTGCTCTACCTCGAATCGATCGGCAACCCGCGCAAGTTCACCCGGCTCGCCCGGCGCACGGCGGCGGTCAAACCGGTCGTCGTGGTCAAGGGCGCCCGGCACAGCGGCAGCGCCCCGCCGGGCCACGCCGTGCCGGTCACCCGCATCCCGCACGCCACGGTCTCCGCCCTGCTCCGGCAGGCCGGCGTGATCCGCGTCGACACGGTCACCGAGCTGGTCGACGCCGGCCTGCTGCTGGCCGGCCAGCCGCTCCCGGCGGGCCCGAGGGTGGCGATCCTCGGCAACTCCGAGTCGCTGGGCCTGCTGACGTACGACGCCTGCCTGACCGAGGGGCTGCGCCCGCTGCCACCGCTGGACCTGACGACCGCCGCGACCCCGGAGGACTTCCGCGTGGCCCTGGCAGGGGCGCTGCGGGACGACGCCTGCGACGCGGTCGTGGTCACCGCCATCCCCTGGGTCGGTGAGAACGGGACGACCGAGTCCGGCGACGGCCAGGTGCTGGCCGACGCCCTGCGCGCCGCCTCGGCCGCCTCCCCGGCGAAACCGGTCCTGGTGGTCCACGTCGAGATGGGCGCGCTGGCCGACGCCCTGGCCGCGGCCACCAGTACGGCCCCGGCGCGGGAGGCGCGCCGGGCCGGGCACGACAGCGAGGCACCGTGGGCACCACCGGTGCCACCGGCACCATCGCTGCCGCCGGCCCCCGGCGCCACGCCCGCGCCCCTTTCCCCGTCGGTCTCCGCCACCGGGGCAGCCCCCACCGCGCCACCCGCCCCCGGCGCCCGGCCGGCCCCAGCGGCCCCTTCCGCCCCGCCTGCCACATCCGCCCTGCCCGCCCGGCCCGCCCCGGAGGCCACCTCCGTCGCCGACCACCACCGCATCCCCGCCTACCCGGCGGCCGAACGGGCCGTCCGGGCGCTGGCCGAGGCGGTGCGGTACGCGCGGTGGCGGCGGCAGGCCGCCGAGCCGGGACGGGTGCCGGAACTGGACGGAATCGACGAGGCCGGGGCCGCCGCGCTGATCGAGCGGCTGCTCGGCGGCGACCCGGGCGATCCTGGCCACCCCGGCGGCCCTGGCCACCCCGGCGGCCCTGGCCAGGCCGGGCAAGGGGGACGGGTGGGCGAGCAGGGGATCACCCTGGCGCCCGGCGAGACCCGCGAGCTGCTCGGGCGGTACGGCATCGACGTACGGCCCACCCTGCCGGCCCCGGACCCGGACACCGCCGTACGGGCCGCCGGGCGGCTCGGCTACCCCGTCGCGCTCAAGACCACCGCCCCGCACCTGCGCCACCGCCCCGACCTCGGGGGCGTCCGCCTCGACCTGGCCACCGAGGAGCAGCTGCGCACCGCGTACGCCGAGCTGACCGCGGCCCTGGGCAGGCCGGTGGAACTCCAGCCGGTCGTGCAGGCCATGGTCCCGCGCGGGGTGGACACCGTCGTCCGCGCCGCCATCGACCCGGCGGCCGGTGCCGTGCTGTCCTTCGGGCTGGTGGGCGCGGCCTCCGAACTGCTCGGGGACACCGCGCACCGGCTCGTCCCGGCCACCGACCGGGACGTCGCCGAACAGATCCGGTCCATCCGGACGGCGCCGCTGCTGTTCGGCTGGCGCGGCTCCGCGCCCGTCGACACCCCGGCCCTCGAAGAGCTCCTGCTGCGCGTGTCGCGGCTGGTCGACGACCACCCCGAGATCGTCACCGTCGTCCTGGAGCCGGTCGTCGTGGCCCCGCGCGGCCTCGCCGTGCTCAGCGCGACCGTCCGCCTCGCCCCGCCGCGGGCCCACGGCGACGTCGGCCCCCGCCGGCTGCCCGACTACTGACCCGGCGCCCGTGCCGGGGCTCTCCGGGATCCGCCCCGCGCAGCGTCCCGCGCAGTCACCGCGCCCCCGTAGGATGGAGTCCATGGCGAAGACCGGTACGACGACCCAGGGGCTGCGCGCGGCGATCGAGCGCAGCGGCTATTACCCGGCCCTCGTGGCCGAGGCGGTGGAGGCCGCCGTCGGCGGCGAGCCGATCGCCTCGTACCTGGTCCATCAGGAGACCACCTTCGACGCCAACGAGGTGCGCCGCCACGTCACCGTCCTGGTCCTGACGGCCAACCGTTTCATCGTCAGCCACACCGACGAGCAGAACGCCGACACCAGCTCCCCGACGCCGTACGCCACGACCTCCACCGAGTCGGTCAAGCTCGGCCGGATCTCCTCGGTGGTGCTCAGCCGCGTGGTCGCCAACCCCGAGTCGTACACGCCGGGCACCCTGCCCCGCGAGGTCGTGCTCACCATCGGCTGGGGCGCGGTGTCCCGGATCGACCTGGAGCCCGCCGCCTGCGGCGACCCCAACTGCGAGGCCGACCACGGCTACACCGGCAACTCCACCGCCGACGACCTGAGCCTGCGGGTGAGCGAGGCGGGCGACGGCCCCGAGACCGTGCGCCAGGCGCTCGCCTTCGCCCAGGCGCTGTCCGAAGCCACCGCGGCCACCCGCTGATGGTCCAGCCCGCGCACACGGCGTCCGCCTGGCCCGAGGAGCCGGTCCCGCTCGCCCTCGACACCGCGCCCGTCCCCGAGTACGGCTCCGGTTCCCTCGCCGACCTGCTGCCCACGCTCGCCGCCGCCCAGGGTGTACCGGGCTGCGAGCACCGCATCGCCGAGCTGGCCCCGGCCGACCGCAACTGCGTGTTCCTGATCGACGGTCTCGGCTGGGAGCAGATCAAGGCCCACCCGGACGAGGCGCCCTACCTCACCTCGCTGCTCGGCTCCTCGCGCGGCGGCACCGGCCGCCCGCTGACCGCCGGCTTCCCCGCCACCACCGCGACCTCGCTCGCCTCGGTCGGTACGGGACTGCCGCCCGGCCGGCACGGCCTGCCGGGCTACACGGTGCGCGACCCCGACGCGGGCGAGCTGATGAACCAGCTCCGCTGGCGGCCGTACACCGACCCGGGCGCCTGGCAGCCGTACCCCACCCTCTTCCAGCTCGCGGACGCGGCCGGGGTGCACACCGCCCAGGTCTCCTCCCCGACCTTCCGCGACACCCCGCTCACCAAGGTGGCTCTCAGCGGAGGAACGTTCCACGGCCGGCTCACCGGCGAGGAGCGCATGGACCTGGCCGCCGAGCAGCTCGCGGCCGGCGACCGGTCGCTGATCTACACGTACTACAGCGAACTGGACGGCAGCGGCCACCGCTTCGGTGTCGACTCCGACGCCTGGCGCGGCCAGCTCATGTGCGTCGACCGGCTGGTCCAGCGCCTCGCCGAGCAGCTCCCGCCGCGTGCCGCGCTGTACGTCACGGCCGACCACGGCATGGTCGACATCCCCTTCGACGAGCGGTCCCGCATCGACTTCGACGAGGACTGGGAGCTGCGCGCCGGAGTCGCCCTGCTGGGCGGCGAGGGCCGGGCCCGCCATGTGTACGCCGTGCCCGGGGCCCAGGCCGACGTCCTGGCCTGCTGGCGCGAGGTGCTGGGCGAGCAGTTCTGGGTGGCGAGCCGCGAGGAGGCCGTCGAGGCGGGCTGGTTCGGGCCCCGGATCGACGAGCGGGTGCACGGCCGGATCGGTGACGTGGTCGCCGCCGCGCACGACGACGTGGTGATCACGGCGTCCGTCAACGAGCCGCACGAGTCGGCCATGGTCGGTGTGCACGGTTCGATGACCGCCGCCGAGCAGCTCGTGCCGCTCCTCGAAGTACGCTCGTAAGCCCCACCACCGCCAGACCCCGAAAGGTCGTCACTTCCCCATGCCCGAGCTGGTGTTCTTCTCCGGAACGATGGACTGCGGAAAGAGCACCCTGGCTCTGCAGATCGAGCACAACCGGTCCGCACGCGGCCTCCAGGGCATGATCTTCACCCGTGACGACCGGGCCGGCGAGGGCAAGCTCTCCTCCCGGCTCGGCCTGGTCACGGACGCCGTCGAGGCCGCCGAGGGCTTCGACTTCTACGCGTACCTCGTCGCCCACCTCTCACAGGGCGGGCGCTGCGACTATGTGATCGCCGACGAGGCGCAGTTCCTGGCGCCCGAGCAGATCGACCAGCTCGCCCGGGTCGTGGACGACCTGGAACTGGACGTCTTCGCCTTCGGCATCACCACCGACTTCCGCTCCAAGCTCTTCCCCGGCTCCCAGCGCCTGGTCGAGCTGGCCGACCGGGTGGAGGTGCTCCAGGTGGAGGCGCTGTGCTGGTGCGGTGCCCGCGCCACGCACAACGCGCGCACGGTCGGCGGGGTGATGGTCGTCGAGGGCGCCCAGGTCGTCGTCGGGGACGTCAACGCGGGTGACGAGGTGGGGTACGAGGTGCTGTGCCGCCGCCACCACCGCCGCCGTATGACCGCCGCCACCGCCCGCGCGGCGGCGCTCTCGCCGGACGTCCTGCCCGTGGAGGCGTCCGACCGGCTCAGCGCCCGGCCGACCGTACGATCGTGAAGACGGCCCCCTCCGGGTCCGCGACCGTCGCCGTCCGGCCGGCCGCGTCGTCCCGGGGCGGCCGCAGCACCTGACCGCCGAGCCCGGTGACCCGCCGGGCCGCCTCGTCGGTGTCCGCGACCTCGAACCAGGTCATCCAGTGGGCGCCCCGGTCGCGCGGCAGCGCGCTGCCGGCACCGTGCAGCGAGGCGACCGGACGGTCACCCACCCGCAGGGTCACCAGGTCCTGGTCGGCCGAGACCAGCGGGTCGAGCTCGAAGCCGAAGACCGTCTTGTAGAACTTGCCGACCGCCTCGGTCTCCTGCGTCAGCAGCTCGTACCACGCCGGTGTCCCGGGAGCGCCGGCCACCGCCGTACCCGGATGCGCGCCGGCCTGCCAGATCCCGAAGACCGCGCCGGTGGGGTCCGAGCAGATCGCCAGCCGGCCGGCGTCCCCGGCCTGGATCGGCCCGACGGCGACCGTGCCGCCGCCGGAGCGGATCGCTTCGGCGGTCTCGTCGGCGTCGTCGGAGGCCAGGTAGGTCGTCCACGCGGGCGGCAGGTCCCGGTCGGCCGGAAGCTGGCCGATTCCGGCGACCTCCCGGTCGCCGAGCAGGCCCCGTACCCGGAGCCCGAGCTGTTGCGGCCCGGGCCGGAACCGCCATCCGAACAACGCCCCGTAGAACTCCTGCGTCACGTCGAGCGAGCGCACCATCAAGCTCACCCAACAGGGTGTACCGGGTTTGCGCCGAGCCGGCTCGGTCATCGTCACTCTCTCCTCGGACCGTCGTCGTGGCCGTACGGGGGACCGGGCGCGAGCCGCGTCAGCCACCGGTTCGACGCCCCGTCAGATGCTTGCACCACCGGCCGCGCGGTGCCCTCCGGCCGCGCCGCGTGTTGGCGCGATCCGGCAGGAGGAAGCCCGGATTCCCGTCACCGGTCCGCGCGACCCCGTCACCGCGCCTGCCCGGCTGCGCGAGGATGGCAGCATGACACCCATCGTTTCCGCGCCCGACCTGGCGAACGAGCTCGCCGGGCCGCGCCCCCCGGTCCTGCTGGACGTCCGCTGGCAGCTGGGCGGCCCCCCCGGACGCCCCGCCTACGACGCCGGCCACCTCCCCGGTGCCGTCTACGTCGACCTCGACACCGAACTGGCCGGCCCGCCCGGTGCCGCCGGCCGCCACCCACTGCCCGACGTGGCGGAGTTCGGCGAGGTGATGCGCCGGGCAGGCGTCCGCGGCTCCTCCCGGGTCGTCGTCTACGACGGCGGGCAGGGCTGGGCCGCCGCCCGGGCCTGGTGGCTGCTGCGCTGGACGGGCCACCCGGACGTACGGGTCCTGGACGGCGGGCTCGCGGCCTGGCGGGGCGAGCTGTCCACCGGGACACCCGACCCCGAGCCCGGTGACTTCCGCCCCGAGCCGGGCGCGCTGCCGCTGCTGGACGCGGACGGGGCGGCGGCCCTGGCCCGCTCGGGCCTGCTGCTGGACGCCCGGGCCGCCGAGCGCTACCGGGGCGACGTGGAGCCGATCGACCGCGTGGGCGGTCACATCCCGGGCGCCGCCTCGGCCCCGACCACGGAGAACGTCGACGCGGACGGCCGTTTCCTGCCGGCCGAGGCCCTGGCCGCCCGCTTCAAGACCCTGGGTGCCACCGAGGCGCCGGAGGTCGGCGTCTACTGCGGCTCGGGCGTCTCGGGTGCCCATGAGGTGCTGGCGCTGGAGATCGCGGGCATCGGGGCGGCGCTGTACGCGGGTTCCTGGTCGGAGTGGTCCTCGGACCCCGCCCGGCCCGTCGCCACCGGACCCGGCCGGGGCTGACCCGGTTCACCGGCCGGCGGCCGGTCCGGTCCACGGGCGGTGCCGCGCGGCACACGGGCGGTGCCGCGCGGGGGACGCCGTGCACGTCGTGTCCCGCGCGCCACCGCGCCCGTCGCTACTCCTGCTTCTTGCGCCGCGTGCCGAAGACGATCTCGTCCCAGCTCGGGACCGCCGCCCGGCGGCCCGGGCGGACACCGTCCGCCTCGGCCTGACGGTCCGTGGTACCGGTCAGCCGGTCACGGTGACCGCTCACCGCGCGCGGCATCAGCACATCCGCGTACGCCGAACCCGCGCCCGCCGACGCGGCCGGCGGCTCCTCGGCCTCCGCCTCCTCGCCGGGCTCGGCCACCGTGGACTCCTGCGCGGCCGGGCGCTCCGGCACCACCATGTCGCCCCGGAAGCTGGGCACCGCCTCCAGCAGGCTGGTCAGCGAGTCCCGTTCGGACTCCTCCTCGGCGTCGACGGCCGGCGCGGGCGCCACCGGGCGTTCCATCTGCCGGTCCAGGGCCCGGTCCAGCGGCCGGTCGCGCGGCAGCCGCGCGATCCTCGGTACGAAGGGGAAGCTCGGCTCCTGGACCGCCACCGCGTCATCGGTCTCGCCGATCAGCGCCCGCGCCTCGTCGTCCACGGCCTGGACGAGCCGGCGCGGCGGGTCGTAGGTCCAGCTGGCCGAGTGCACCTCACCGGCGACCCGGTAGACCAGCAGCACCTCCCAGGTGCCGTCGTCCCGGCGCCAGGAGTCCCAGGCCACGGTGTCCCGGTCGGCGCCACGCAGCAGCAGCCGCTCCTGCACGGCCTCGCCGAGCTGCGGCCCGGTGTTCTCACCGGGGCGGCGTACGGGGGTCTTCCGGGCGCGCTCGGCCATGAAGGCCCGCTCGGCGAGCACCGGCCCCTCGAAGCGGCGCACCCGCTCGACGGGGATGCCCGCGAGCTGGGCGACCTCCTCGGCGGAGGCACCGGCACGTATCCGTGCCTGGATGTCCCGGGGCCGCAGGTGGCTCTCCACCTCGATCTCGATCTGGCCGAGGCGGGCGCGGTCGTTGCGGACGGCGGCCCGCAGGCGCTCGTCGATCGGGAGGGTGTACTCCGTGCTGTCAGCAGCCTTCAGCACCAGTCGTGTGCCGTCGTTGGAGACGGCCACGACACGCAGTTCGGGCATGGGGACCTCCCGGGTGGTGCCTGCCGACGTCACCTGCGTCGCTGCTTCCGCTAGTCGAGTGTGGCCTGCCCGGGTGCAGCCTGCCACAACCTTGCCGAGTTGCCCGGCGTGTCGGGCGTGGGCCCTGGAACGCCGTTATGGCACGGTTACCTCTTTGCCACGCAGGGTGACCGATGTCGTCACTCCACGCGGCAGGCCTCCGTGCCGTACCGCGGCGCCGCCGGATCGAGTGCCGTTTTCGGCCCCCTCCCGTTGGTTCCGGACACCGGTCGAGGACCGGGGCCCAGGATTCGCCACAGTACTCCATTCGGGCCAGCGGGGTGGACCGGCGCGCCGCCGAAGTTTGCCCCGGGTGCGGCAGTTGGGGCCCCGCGCGCCCACCCCGTACGTGTCGTCCTTCACAGAACCGGTAGAAACGGAACTATTCGCATTCGTTGATCGGTCCTCTGACATTGCATGCTGGGACAGATGGGTGATCAAAGGGCGCACATGGATCAGAAGCTGAATAAGCCCGATGGGGTGAACAACCGGACGGAAGGGGAGAAGAAGCGACTGGACCTCAGCGCCGCACAGGTCGCGGGCAGCGCGGTCGCCGCGGTCCTGGCCGCCACGCTCGCCTCGAAGATGGGCGTGTACGGCACGATCGCCGGCGCCGGAGTGATCAGCGTCATCGCCACCTGCGGCGGATCCGTCTTCCAACACCTGTTCAAAAGCACAGGTGAGCGGGTACGCGTGGTCACGGTGCAGGCCGCGGCGCCGGTCAAGGGCCGTCGTGCGCCGCTGGGTTCGCGCCGCCGTGGTCCGGCGGCCGGCGCCACGGCGCCGCTCCCGTCCGACGTGCCACCGGCCGGTGACGGGCAGTTCGGTGCCGCCACCGTCCACGGGGCACGTGTGCGTGGCTGGAAACGACCGGTCCTCGCCGCCGCTCTGGTCTTCTTCCTCGCCATGGCGGGCATCACCGTCTACGAGCTGGCCGCCGGACAGGACCTCAGCGGCGGCAAGGGGACCACGGTCAGCTCCGTGGTCCGTGGCGGTGACGCCCGGCCCGAGCCGTCCTCCCCGGACCCCGCGCCCGACCCGGGCCACGAAGACGGCCGCCCCGGACACGGCCCGGACCCCGGCGGCACCCCGGACGGCGACGGCGCCACGGGCCGGGACGGCACCTCCGGCGCCGCGTCCCCGTCCCCCTCCACGTCCGCCCCGTCGCCCTCGCGGCCCGCGGACGGCGGTACGGCGCCGGGCCCGGACCAGGAAGGCCCGCAGGGGCAGGACCAGGACGAGGGCCCGTCCCAGGACCCCGCCCGGCCCTCCGCCCCCGCGCCCTCCACCGGCCAGGGAGGTCAAGGGGGCCAGGATGGCGGGAGCGGCCAGGACGACGCGGTACCGACGCCGCCGACCCCCGCTCCCTGACCGGCCGGCTCAGTCGCCCAGCACCCGCCGCAGGTAGTCGTTGCCGAACAGCCGGTCCGGGTCCAGCCGGTCGCGCACCGCGGTGAACTCCCCGAACCGGGGGTACACGCCGGCGAGGTACCCGGCGTCGCGGGTGTGCAGCTTGCCCCAGTGCGGCCGGCCCCCGTGCGCCGTCAGGATGCGTTCCGCCGCCGTGAAATAGGCCCGGTGGGGCGTGCCCTTGTACATGTGCACGGCGATGTACGCGCTGTCGCGGCCCGACGCGGTGGAGAGCGGGATGTCGTCCGCGGGCGCGGTGCGCACCTCCACGGGGAAACTCACCCGCAGCGGCGAGCGGTCGATCATCGCCTTCAGCTCGCGCAGCGCCCCGATGGCGGCCTCGCGCGGAAGGGCGTACTCCATCTCCAGGAAGCGCACCCGGCGGGGGCTGGTGAAGACCTGGTGCGGGATGTCGGTGTAGGTACGGGCCGACAGGGCCCGGCTGGAGAGCCTGGCGATCGCCGGGACGGTCGCGGGCACCGCCCGGCCGATCGCGTTGGCCACCTGGAAGAGCCCGTTGGAGAGGAACTCGTCCTCGATCCAGCCGCTGATCCGGCCGGGCGGGTTCGCCGGGCCGGCACTGCGGTTGTTGCGCTTGGTGGTGCAGTTGCCGGTGTGCGGGAACCAGTAGAACTCGAAGTGCTCGTTCTCCGTGTACAGCGCCTCGAACTCCTCGGTGACCCGGTCGAAGGTCATCGGCTCCTCGCGCGCGGTGAGCAGGAACAGCGGCTCCACCGCGAAGGTGACCGCGGAGATCACGCCGAGCGCGCCGAGCCCGATCCGGGCGGCCGCGAAGACCTCGGGGTGCTCCTCGCGGGAACAGGTCATCACCCGGCCGTCGGCCGTGACCAGCTCCAGCTCGCTGATCTGGGCCGCGATGGACGCCGAGTCCCGTCCGGTGCCGTGCGTGCCGGTGCTGATCGCGCCCGCGACCGTCTGCTCCATGATGTCGCCCATGTTGGTGAGCGACAGGCCCTCCCGGGCCAGGGCCGTGTTCAGCCGCCTCAGCGGTGTCCCGGACTCCACGGTCACGGTCATCGCCCGCCGGTCGATCCGCCGGATCCCGGTGAGCAGGTCGGGCCGGACCAGCACACCGTCGGTCGCGGCTATCGCGGTGAAGGAGTGGCCGGTGCCGACGGTCTTGACGCGCAGGCCCTCCCCGGCGGCCCGGCGGACCGTTTCGGCGAGCTCCGCGACCGAGGCCGGGCGGGCCTCCCGTGCCGGTCTGGCGGCCACGTTCCCCGCCCAGTTACGCCATGTGGCCCTGGTCAGACTGTCGCGCGTCCCGCTCACGCTGCCCCTCCCGAGTCGGCACCGGCCCCCTGAGCCGGCGGTACCCCAGGAACGCCACCGCGGCCGCGAGCACCCCCGACACTCCGGGCACCGCGTACCCCGCCGCCGCCCCGTGCGCGTCGACCACCCAGCCGGCGGCCGAGGAGCCGAGCGCCACGCCGACCGCGAGCCCCGTACTCGTCCAGGACATGCCCTCGGTCAGTTTGGTGCGCGGTACGTGCGCTTCGACGAGAGCCATGGTCGTCACCATCGTCGGTGCGATGGCGAGGCCCGCGACAAAGAGCGCCACGGCCAGGAACGGCAGGCTCCCGGCCAGTTGGAGGGGGATCATACTCACGGCCATCGCGCAGACCCCCAGGACCCACCTGCGGGACGGCTCGCCCTTGAGGTGGAGCAGCCCGAACACCGCGCCCGCGAGACAGGAGCCCAGCGCGTACACCGCCAGCACCAGACTGGCCGCGGCCTTGTGGCCCCGCTCCTCGGCGAACGCCACCGTCACCACGTCGACCGCGCCGAAGATCGCCCCGGTGGCCACGAAGGCGGCCACCAGGACCTGGAGGCCGGGGGAGCGCAGGGCGCTGCCGCCGGTGTGCTGCTCGATCGGGTGCGGCTTCGGCTCGGTCCCGCGCTGCGCGGTCAGCCACCAGACGCCGGCCAGCAGGAACAGCGCCGCCAGCAACGGGCCCGCCTCCGGGAACCAGATGGTGGACAGGCCGATGGAGACGATCGGGCCGAAGATGAAGCACACCTCGTCGACGATCGACTCGAAGGAGTACGCGGTGTGCAGCTCACGCGCGGAACCCTGGTAGATCGTCGCCCAGCGGGCCCGGGTCATCGCGCCCACGCTGGGCACGCAGCCGGCCGCCGCGGCGAAGACGAACAGGGTCCACTCCGGGAAGTCCTGCTGGGCGCAGACCAGCAGCCCCGCGACGGCGGCGACCGCGACGAGGGTGGCCGGGCGCAGCACCCGGCGCTGACCGTGCCGGTCGACCAGGCGGGAGATCTGCGGGCCCAGCACGGCGGCGGAGACCGCCAGCGTCGCGGAGAGCGCGCCCGCCAGCCCGTAGCGCCCGGTGAGCTGGGAGACCATGGTGACGATGCCGATGCCCATCATGGCCAGGGGCATCCGGCCGAGGAAGCCCGCGGCGGAGAACCCCACGGTGCCGGGGGCGGCGAAGATCGCGCGGTAGGGACTGGGCAAGGAGTACTCCGGTAAGCCGTATGGGCAGCCTTGACAGCTTACGTTCCGCCCGCGTGTCCACGCACCGGGGTTTCCCCGCCGTCGGACCCGGGTGGCAGGATCGATCCATGTCCGATCAGCGTGATCCAGCTCCCTACGACGCCCTCCTGCTGCTCTCCTTCGGCGGGCCCGAGGGCCCCGACGACGTGGTCCCGTTCCTGGAGAACGTGACCAGGGGCCGGGGCATCCCCAAGGTACGGCTCAAGGAAGTGGGGCAGCACTACTTCCTGTTCGGCGGCGTCAGCCCCATCAACGACCAGAACCGCGCGCTGCTCGCCGCGCTGCGCGAGGACTTCGCCGCCGCCGGCCTGGACCTCCCGGTGTACTGGGGCAACCGGAACTGGGCGCCGTACCTGACCGACACCCTGCGCGAGATGGTCGCCGACGGGCGCCGCCGGATCGCCGTCCTCGCGACCAGCGCGTACGCCTCCTACTCCGGCTGCCGCCAGTACCGCGAGAACCTGGCCGACGCGCTCGCCGCGCTGGAGGCGGAAGGACTGCCCCGCCCCCGCGTCGACAAGCTGCGGCACTACTTCAACCACCCCGGGTTCGTCCGGCCCATGGTCGAGGGCGTCCTGGCGTCCCTGGCCGAGCTGGACGAGACCGTCCGCGCGGGGGCCCACCTCGCCTTCACCACGCACTCCATCCCGCTCTCCGCCGCCGACACCTCCGGCCCGGTGGAGGAGCACGGCGAGGGCGGCGCGTACGTCGCCCAGCACCTGGAGGTCGCCCGGCTGGTCGCCGAGGCGGTACGGGAGCAGACCGGCGTCGAGCACCCCTGGCGGCTCGTGTACCAGTCGCGCAGCGGCGCCCCGCACATCCCGTGGCTGGAGCCGGACATCTGCGACCACCTGGAGGAGTTGCACGCCACCGGGGCGCCCGCGGCCGTGATGGTGCCGATCGGGTTCGTGTCGGACCACATGGAGGTCCTGTACGACCTGGACACCGAGGCCACCGCCAAGGCCGCCGAGCTCGGGCTGCCGGTGCGCAGGTCCGCCACCGTCGGCGCCGACCCCCGGTTCGCCGCCGCCGTCCGCGACCTGCTCCTGGAACGCGCTGCCGCCGAGCGGGGCACCGCCGTGGAGCGGTGCCTGCTGGGCGCCCTGGGCCCCTCGCACGACCTGTGCCCGGTCGGCTGCTGCCCGGCCAGGACCCAGCGGCCCGCGGCGGCGGGCGCCGACAGCCCCTACGCCTGAGGAGACGCCGTGTCCGACCCGCTGCTGACCGAACTGCTGGACCTGGCCCTGGAGGCCGCCCGCCGGGCCGGCGCGCTGCTGCGCGACGGCCGGCCGGCCGACCTGGAGGTGGCGGCGACCAAGTCGAGCCCCATCGACGTGGTCACCGAGATGGACATCGCGGCGGAGAAGCTGATCACCGGTTTCCTGGCCGAGCACCGCCCCGACGACGGCCTGCTCGGCGAGGAGGGTGGCGTCACCGAGGGGACCAGCGGCATCCGCTGGGTGGTCGACCCGCTGGACGGCACGGTGAACTACCTGTACGGCCTGCCCACCTGGGCGGTCTCCGTGGCCGCCGAGCGGGACGGGGAGACCGTGGTGGGCGTCGTCGAGGCGCCGATGCGCGGGGAGACGTTCCACGCGGTCCTCGGCGGCGGGGCCCGTCTCAACGGCCGGGCCGTGCGCTGCCGGCCCGCCGCACCGCTGGAGCGGGCCCTGGTGTCGACCGGGTTCAACTACGTGACCGCGGTCCGCTCCCACCAGGCGGAGGTGGCGCACCGGCTCATCCCGCTGGTGCGCGACATCCGCCGCGGCGGCTCGGCCGCCATCGACCTGGCCGACGTCGCCGCCGGCCGTCTGGACGGGTACTACGAGCGCGGCCTCAGCCCCTGGGACCTGGCCGCCGGGGCCCTGATCGCCCGCGAGGCCGGCGCCCTGACCGGGGGCCGCCCCGGCGGCCCGCCGTCGGGGGAGCTGACGGTGGCGGCCCCGCCGGGGGTCTTCGAGCCGCTCCAGCGGCTCCTGGAGGAGTACGGGGCCTGGCACGACTAGGCGGTGCCGGGCGGCCCGGTGAGGGGCGCCGCGCACGCGGCAGGGCCCCGGTGCCCGAGGGAGGCACCGGGGCCCTTCACGTGCCGGCGCGCCGGGTCCGCCGACCGCCGGCGGGGCGGTCAGGCGGTCAGGCGGTCACGGCGGTGCGGGCGACCTCCACGCCGTGCTCGGCGGCCAGGCGGTGCAGATCCTCGAGCTCGGCCTGTTCGACGTCCGCGAGGAAGTCGTCGCCCGTCTCGCGAGCCCGCGTGAGGTCGGTCTCCGTGGCCCTTATGCGCTGCAGGAGTCCTGCGGTGAAAGCGTCCATCGTGCGCCCCCTCGTCATGGGTCGGTGGCACGGGGGTGTGCCGAGGGTGGATCGGTCGGACGATCACGCACGGACCTGCCTGGGGACAGAGCGGCTTGTGGCGCGCCACAGACGGGCGTGATCTCGGGTGTGCAGTCGTCCTCCCCAGCGCTTCCCTCAAGAAAACCTCAACCGGGTGGCGAGTCGGGTGAACAGCCGGAAACGGCCGCCGGCCACGGGCCGGTGCCGGGCGGCCGCAGGCCGCCTTACAGCCGGTTTACGCGCGTACGGGGCAGGATGGACACGCACAGTCAGTGTGGGAGACCTGCCCGGATCCGTCCGGGCTCGGAGGAAGGAACAACACCGTGCGCGTACTCGTCGTCGAGGACGAGCAACTGCTCGCCGATGCGGTGGCCACCGGGCTGCGCCGGGAGGCCATGGCTGTCGACGTCGTGTACGACGGGGCCGCCGCCCTGGAGCGCGTCGGGGTCAACGACTACGACGTGGTCGTCCTGGACCGCGACCTGCCGCTGGTGCACGGGGACGACGTCTGCCGCCGCATCGTCGACCTGGGCATGCCCACCCGGGTCCTGATGCTCACGGCGTCCGGCGACGTCAGCGACCGCGTCGAGGGCCTGGAGCTGGGCGCGGACGACTACCTGCCCAAGCCCTTCGCGTTCAGCGAGCTCATCGCGCGGGTGCGGGCGCTGGGCCGGCGGACGACCGTGCCGCTGCCGCCGGTCCTCGAACGGGCGGGGATCAAGCTCGACCCCAACCGCCGCGAGGTGTTCCGCGACGGCCGGGAGATCCAGCTCGCCCCCAAGGAGTTCGCCGTGCTGGAGGTCCTGATGCGCAGCGAGGGCGCGGTCGTCTCGGCCGAGCAGCTCCTGGAGAAGGCCTGGGACGAGAACACCGACCCGTTCACCAACGTCGTACGGGTCACGGTCATGACGCTGCGCCGCAAGCTCGGGGAGCCGCCGGTGATCGTCACCGTGCCCGGCTCCGGTTACCGGATCTGACCGCCGTGGCGACGACTCCCGCGCCACCACAGGCGCCCCCGAAACCCACCTGGGACCCCAGGGAACCGGTCCGCCCCTGGCTGCGCCCGACGATCCGGATACGGCTCACCCTGCTGTACGGCGGGATGTTCCTGATCGCCGGCATCCTGCTGCTGTCGATCATCTATCTGCTGGCCGCGCAGGCGATGCACGTGGGCAACGAGCTGCCGTTCCGCATCGTCAAGGGTGAGGTGACCAGCGAGGCGTGCACCTTCCCGGTCGGGGCCGACGCCGACCGGTTCAACGCGGCCATGAACGCCTGCGTCAACGAGCAGCGCCAGCACGCGCTGGACGACCTGCTGCGCAGGTCGCTGTTCGCGCTGCTGGGGCTGAGCATCATCGCCTTCGCCTTCGGCTACGCGATGGCGGGCCGGGTGCTGTCCCCGCTGGGCCGGATCACCCGCACCGCCCGCCAGGTGGCCGGCTCCGACCTCACCCGGCGCATCGAGCTGGACGGCCCGGACGACGAGCTCAAGGAGCTCGCGGACACCTTCGACGACATGTTGGACCGGCTGGAGCGGGCGTTCACCGCCCAGCAGCGGTTCGTCGCCAACGCCTCGCACGAGCTGCGCACACCGCTGGCGATCAACCGCACGCTGCTGGAGGTGCACCTCTCCGACCCGGGCGCCCCGGTGGAGCTCCAGCAGCTCGGCAAGACCCTGCTGGCCACCAATGAGCGCAGTGAGCAGCTGGTCGAGGGGCTGCTGCTGCTCGCCCGCAGCGACAACGAGATCGTCGAGCGCAAGCCGGTCGACCTGGCCGAGGTGGCCTCGCGGGCCATCGACCAGACGCGTGCCGAGGCCGAGGCCAAGGGCGTGGAGATCCGCGGCGAGCGCGCGCCGGCCGTGGTGCAGGGCAATGGCGTGCTGCTGGAGCGGATCGCCCTGAACCTGGTGCAGAACGCCGTGCGCTACAACCTGGCGGAGGACGGGTGGGTGGAGGTGATCACCCAGGTCCAGCACGGCCAGGCGGTGCTGGTGGTGTCGAACACCGGCCCGGTGGTCCCCGCCTACGAGATCGACAACCTCTTCGAGCCGTTCCGGCGGCTGCGGCAGGACCGCACCGGCAGCGACAAGGGCGTCGGTCTGGGCCTGTCGATCGCCCGGTCGGTCGCGCGGGCCCACGGGGGCCGTATCATCGCGGAGCCCCGCGAGGGCGGAGGGCTCGTGATGCGGGTCACCCTGCCCACGTGACCCAGCGGGGTCGGAGGAGAAAACGTGTTCGCTTTGCGCGGAATCCTCGGGGGCGGCCCCCGGTGAATCCCTGTGTGATCGATCACAGAAGGTCAATTCCGACCATCTACTCTCCGTGATCAACAATTCCCCGGAAAACCGGGAAAAGTCCGGGTTTCCCGGGGGTCTGATCACGGGAAGTACACGGGGTGGCGCCCGCCAAGCACGACCTGAGGACCGTGTACGGTCCCCTTCGCCACCCAAACCCGATCGCTCCCGAGGGGTCCGGTTGGGTGTCGATTGAGTAACAGACCTTGATGTGAGGCAAAATCTCCGCCTCAGGTCGGGCACAAGTCCGGCCTCTCACGCGTTACGTGCGCTGGAGACACCGCAAACACCCAGAGGGGGAGAGCGACATGGCAACGGACTACGACACCCCACGCAAGACCGACGACGACGTCGACTCGGACAGCCTTGAAGAACTGAAGGCCCGGCGCAACGACAAGTCGACCTCCACGGTCGACGTCGACGAGTTCGAGGCCGCCGAGGGCCTGGAACTGCCCGGCGCGGACCTCTCCAACGAGGAACTCGCCGTCCGGGTCCTGCCCAAGCAGGCCGACGAGTTCACCTGCATGAGCTGCTTCCTCGTGCACCACCGCAGCCAGCTGGCGCGCGAGAAGAACGGTCAGCCCATCTGCCGAGACTGCGACTGAGGTCGATCGGCCGTGGCAGGCGACACCCCGTCCCGGAAGCGACGTTTCCGGCTCCGTAGGAAGCCGGAGACGTATCGGAGCGGCGCCGGCCCGGCACAAGGCGCTCCCGACGCGCCCGCCGAGCACTCCGCTCCCCTGCCCTCCCCCGACGCACGTCACGACGAGCGGGGCCACCCGGCCTCGCTCGCAGCAGCGCGGGAGGACGGGGCCCCGGTCAGGGGACGCCGCATGGACGCCGTCAGGCACGGCGTGAGGAAGGGACGCGAGGGAGCCAGGGCGGGCCTGGCCCATCTCGCCGACCGCATCATCGACACCGCCCCGCGCGTTCCCGTCCGGGACCTGGCCGCCCTGCGCAAGCAGTTCCCCGGCCTCGGCCCCGAGGAACTCGCCGACAAGCTCGTCGCGGGCGCTGCCAACGCCACCTCCACCGTCGGAGCGGGCGTCGGCGCCGCCGCCATGCTCCCCGTACCCCCCGCGATGCCGGCCGAGCTGGCCGCGGAGATCACCGGCGTCGCGGCGATCGAGCTCAAGCTCATCGCCGAGCTGCACGAGGTCTACGGCCTGCGGCCACCGGGCAACCTCAGGGAACGCGCGAGCGCGTACCTGACCTCCTGGACGGAGGAGCGCGGCATCGACGTCACCAGGCCCACCACCGTCAACGCCGCCCTCGGCAACCGGATGAAGCGCGAACTGCGCCAGCGGATCATGAAGCGCACCATCCGCAACCTGCCGAACCTGATGCCTTTCATGGTCGGCGCGGCCGTCGGCGCGGTGATGAACCACCGCGACACCAGGAACCTCGCCGAACGCATCCGAACGGACCTGCGCCGCCGCCAGGTGCCCTGGGACGCCCTGCCCGAGCTGCCCGCGCTGGAGCAGCCGGCCAACCCCGGGGAGCTCGGCCTCTAGCCCCGGCCGCCGGCCCCCGACGTGCGCTCCGACTCGGCGCGCACCTGCGCCAGCGCCGCCACCAGGGCGCCGGGCGCACGGCTGGACAGATAGACGTACGGAGTCGGGTCGGCCGGATCCGTCACCTCGATCCGCACCGCTTCCGGGATGTAGCCCCGCAGCAGCATGAACGCGCGCGGATCCGCCTTGTGGGTACGCCAGGCGCGTGCCTCCTCCGCGTCCAGCACCTCCGGCTCGCCCAGCGCCGACACCGGGATCCGGGCGTCCCCCGCGACCAGCGAGCCCGCCACCACGCGGATGCGGGCCGAGCCGTAGGAGCTGACCCCCACCGCCGCCAGCGCGCCCGCCAGGATCAGCCCGCCGAGCAGCGGGAGGGTGCCCAGCGGCAGCATGATCAGACCGCCCGAGACGGCCACCAGGACGGCGATCAGCCACCAGGACCGGGGGGCGGTGAGACGTTCGTCGTACCGAGGGGCGGAGCCGGGGGCGGACGACGGGCCGGGAGCCGGGACGGAAGGCTGCATACACCCAAGCTTGGCACGGCGCGACCGCGGCCCGGCCGCGCGGGTAAGGTCTGCGGCTGTGAGCACTGCACTGACGCCTCCCGCCGAGGCCATACCGCCGGTACGGCACCCCGACGCGCCCGCCCCCGGCGAGCTGCTCGGCGCCCATTACGAGCACTGCTTCGGCTGCGGCGGCGGCCAGCCCCACGGGCTGCACCTCCAGGCGCGGGCCGGCGAGGGCGTGACCGTCACCGCCGGGTTCACGGTGACCACCGACCACCAGGGCGCCCCCGGCCTGGCGCACGGCGGCGTCCTGGCCACCGCGCTGGACGAGACCCTCGGCTCGCTGAACTGGCTGCTGCGGGTGATCGCGGTGACCGGCCGGCTGGAGACGGACTTCGTCCGCCCGGTGCCCGTCGGTACGGTGCTGCATCTGGAGGCCGAGGTCACCGCCGTGCACGGCCGCAAGATCTACTCCACGGCGACCGGACGGATCGGCGGCCCCGAGGGGCCCGTGGCGGTCCGCGCCGACGCCCTCTTCATCGAGGTCAAGGTCGATCACTTCATCGACAACGGCCGTCCGGAGGAGATCCGGGCGGCGATGGCCGACCCCGACCAGGTCCGGCGCGCCCGCGCCTTCGAGGTGAACCCCTGATGCGCAACCCTGTCGATGTGCTGATCCGCCGCCTGGACCCGGACGTGCCGCTCCCGGCGTACGGGCACCCGGGCGACGCCGGCGCCGATCTCGTGACCACCGAGGCCGCCGAACTCGCCCCCGGCGAGCGCGCGGTGCTGCCCACCGGAGTCTCCATCGCCCTGCCCGACGGGTACGCCGCCTTCGTGCACCCGCGCTCGGGGCTCGCGGCCCGCTGCGGAGTGGCCCTCGTGAATGCCCCGGGGACGGTGGATGCCGGGTACCGTGGAGAGATCAAGGTGATCGTGGTCAACCTCGACCCGCGGGAAAGCGTGCGGTTCGAACGGTTCGACCGGATCGCCCAACTGGTCGTTCAGCAAGTCGAGAAGGTCCGTTTCCACGAAGTGGCGGAGCTTCCCGGCTCGGCGCGGGCCGAGGGGGGCTTCGGGTCCACCGGCGGTCATGCCGCCGTGGAGGGCTGGACGGGTGGGAATCGATACGCTTCGGTCGTATCCGACCGGGAAGGACAGTGACGTGTTCGGACGTCGCAAGAAGAGCAGTGCCGCTGCCGACGCAGCGGGCGAGGCCGAGCAGGTCGTCGACGAGGTCGGCAGCGCCGACGCGGCGGAGGACGAGCCGCGCCGGGTGAACCTTCCGCCGGCGCCGCGGCCCGACGGCCCCTGGGACATCTCCGAGGTCTCCCGGCCCGAGGACGGCCGGGTCGACCTGGGCGGCATGTTCGTGCCCGGAGTCGAGGGCATGGAGCTGCGCGTGGAGGTCGCGGGCGACGCGATCGTCGCGGCCACGGTGGTGCTGCGGGACAGCGCCATCCAGCTGCAGGCGTTCGCCGCCCCCAAGAAGGAGGGCATCTGGGGCGAGGTACGTGAGGAGATCGCCTCCGGCATCACCCAGCAGGGCGGCGTCATCGACGAGGTCGAGGGACCGCTCGGCTGGGAGCTGCGCGCCCAGGTCCCGGTCCAGCTGCCGGACGGCACCGGCGGTGTGCAGCTGGTGCGCTTCGTCGGCGTCGACGGACCGCGCTGGTTCCTGCGCGGCGTCATCTCCGGCCAGGGCGCGGTGCAGCCGCAGACCGCCGGGCTGCTGGAGCAGGTCTTCCGGGACACCGTGGTGGTACGGGGCGAGGGCCCGATGGCGCCGCGCGACCCGATCGTCCTGAAGCTGCCGAACGACGCCCAGATGGTGCCCGAGGGCGTCCAGCAGGAGCAGCAGGAGGGCTCCCGGTTCTCCGGCGGCATGGGCCAGCTCCAGCGGGGCCCGGAGATCACCGAGGTCCGCTGACCCCGTTCCGTACGCCGTGGGCCGCACCCCCGTGCCGGGGGTGCGGCCCACCCGTATGCCGGCACCCCGCGGATGTCGGCCGACGGGTGCGTCAGAATCGCGTCAAGACGCCCCACAAGCCGCCCCCGCGTCCCGTTTGCCGGTATCCCTGGCCTTAGGGTCGACGCTGCGCGACCAGCCGTGGTAACGACGCGACGGCGACCGCCGGCGACCGACGGGCAACGACAATGAGGGGCGATGAGACGCGGCACACTCCGGATCTACCTCGGTGCGGCACCGGGCGTCGGCAAGACGTACGCGATGCTCTCCGAGGCCCACCGGCGCGTCGAGCGCGGCACCGACTGTGTGGTGGCCTTCGTGGAGCACCACGGCCGGCCCCGTACCGAAGTGATGCTGAGCGGCCTCGAACAGGTCCCCCGCAAGGAGCTCACGCACCGCGGCGGCACCTTCACCGAGATGGACGTGGACGCCGTCCTGGCGCGGCGGCCGGCCGTCGCCCTGGTCGACGAGCTCGCCCACACCAACGTCCCGGGCTCACGCCACCCCAAGCGCTGGCAGGACGTCGAGGACCTGCTCGCCGCCGGCATCGACGTGATCTCCACCGTCAACATCCAGCACCTGGAGTCGCTGGGCGACGTGGTGGAGTCCATCACCGGCGTACGCCAGCGCGAGACCGTCCCCGACGAGGTCGTCCGCCGCGCCGACCAGCTCGAACTGGTCGACATGTCGCCCCAGGCGCTGCGCCGCCGCATGGCCCACGGCAACATCTACACCTCCGACAAGGTCGACGCGGCCCTCTCCAACTACTTCCGCCCCGGCAACCTCACCGCCCTGCGCGAGCTCGCCCTGCTGTGGACCGCCGACCGGGTGGACGAGTACCTCCAGCAGTACCGGGGCGAGCACAACATCCGCACCACCTGGCAGGCCCGCGAACGCATCGTCGTCGGTCTCACCGGAGGCCCCGAGGGCCGTACGCTGATCCGCCGCGCGGCCCGGATGGCCGCCAAGGGCTCCGGCAGCGAGATCCTCGCCGTCTACATAGCCCGCAGCGACGGCCTGACCTCAGCCTCTCCCAAGGAACTGACCGTCCAGCGCACCCTGGTGGAGGACCTGGGCGGCTCCTTCCACCACGTCATAGGCGACGACATACCCTCCGCGCTGCTGGAGTTCGCCCGGGGCGTCAACGCCACCCAGATCGTCCTCGGCTCCAGCCGCCGCAAGACCTGGCAGTACGTCTTCGGCCCCGGCGTCGGCGTCACCGTCGCCCGCGACTCCGGCCCCGACCTCGACGTCCACATCGTCACCCACGAGGAGGTCGCCAGGGGCCGGGGACTGCCGGTGGCCCGCGGCGCCCGCCTGGGCCGCTCCCGCATCGTCTCCGGCTGGCTGGTCGGCCTCGCCGGGCCCGTACTGCTCGCCCTGCTCCTCACCCACGTCGACGCCGACCCGGGCCTGGCCAACGACATGCTGCTGTTCCTGTCGCTGACCGTGGCGGCGGCGCTGCTCGGCGGGCTGCTCCCGGCCCTGGCCGCGGCGGCCTCCGGCTCCCTGCTGCTCAACTGGTTCTTCGCCCCGCCCCTGTACCGGCTGACCGTCGCCGACCCCAAGAACATCGTCGCCATCACCGTCTTCTTCGGCGTCGCCGTCGCCGTCGCCTCGGTGGTCGACGTGGCCGCCCGCCGCACCCACCAGGCCGCCCGGCTGCGCGCCGAGTCGGAGGTGCTGTCCTTCCTGGCGGGCAGCGTGCTGCGCGGCGAGACCTCGCTGGACGCCCTGCTGGAACGCGTCCGCGAGACCTTCTCCATGGACTCCGTCGCCCTCCTGGAGCGGGAGAGCGACATCGCGCCCTGGTCCCGGGCCGGCAGCGTGGGCCCGCGACCCGTCGCCCGCCCCGAGGACGCCGACGTCGACATCCCGGTGGGCGACCACCTCGCGCTCGCGCTCTCCGGCCGGGTGCTGCCCGCCGAGGACCGCCGGGTGCTCGGCGCCTTCGCCGCCCAGGCCGCCGTGGTCCTGGACCGCCAGCGGCTGGTCGGCGAGGCCGAGGAGGCCCGCCGGCTCGCCGAGGGCAACCGGATCCGTACGGCGCTGCTGGCGGCCGTCAGCCACGACCTGCGCACCCCTCTGGCGGGCATCAAGGCCGCCGTGTCGTCCCTGCGCTCCGGCGACGTGGAGTGGTCCGAGGCGGACCGGGCGGAGCTCCTGGCGGGCATCGAGGACGGCGCCGACCGCCTCGACCACCTGGTCGGCAACCTGCTCGACATGTCCCGCCTCCAGACCGGCACCGTCCGGCCCATCATCCGCGGCATCGACCTGGACGAGGTCGTCCCGATGGCGCTCGGCGGCGTTCCCGACGGCAGCGCGGAGCTCGACGTCCCCGAGACCCTGCCGATGGTCGAGGTCGACAAGGGCCTGCTGGAGCGGGCCGTCGCCAACATCGTCGAGAACGCCGTCAAGTACAGCCCCGGCACCGCGCCCGTCCTGGTCTCGGCCAGCGCCATCGCCGACCGCGTCGAGCTGCGGGTGGCCGACCGGGGACCCGGCGTCCCCGACGACGCCAAGGAACGCATCTTCGAACCCTTCCAGCGCTTCGGCGACGCCCCGCGCGGCGCCGGAGTGGGTCTCGGCCTGGCCGTCGCCCGCGGTTTCGTGGAGGCGATGGGCGGCCGGCTCACCGCCGAGGACACCCCCGGCGGCGGGCTGACCATGGTCCTCACCCTCAGGGCGGCGGCCCGGACCGCCGCCGGTGCTCCCCCTCTACAGAAAGCAGGACCCTCATGACGCGGGTGCTCGTGGTGGACGACGAGCCGCAGATCGTACGCGCCCTCGTGATCAACCTGAAGGCGCGCAAGTACGAGGTCGACGCCGCGCCCGACGGCACGAGCGCACTGGAGCTGGCCGCCGCCCGCCACCCCGACGTGGTGGTGCTCGACCTGGGCCTGCCCGACATGGACGGCGTCGAGGTCATCAGGGGCCTGCGCGGCTGGACCCGGGTGCCGATCCTGGTGCTCTCCGCCCGGCACACCTCCGACGAGAAGGTCGAGGCCCTGGACGCGGGCGCCGACGACTACGTCACCAAGCCCTTCGGCATGGACGAACTGCTCGCCCGGCTGCGCGCCGCCGTCCGCAGGGCCGAGCCGCTCGGCGGCGCCGAGGACGGCACGGTCCTGGTCGAGACCGGGGGCTTCACCGTCGACCTGGCGGCGAAGAGGGTCCAGCGGGACGGGCGGGACGTCCGGCTGACACCCACCGAATGGCACCTGCTGGAGGTGCTGGTACGCAACAGCGGGCGGCTGGTCAGCCAGAAACAGCTCCTCCAGGAGGTCTGGGGGCCGTCCTACGGCACCGAGACCAACTACCTGCGGGTCTACATGGCCCAGCTCCGCCGGAAGCTGGAGGCGGACCCCTCGCACCCCCGTCACTTCATCACCGAGCCCGGCATGGGTTACCGGTTCGAGCATGGCGGCCGTGACGGTGCCGGCCGGTAGGCTTTCCGGTATGAGTGCTGCACCGCATACGGAGAAGCCGGCCGGACGCTTCCGCCGGATGCTCGACCGGCTGTCCAGCTCGCAGGGCGACCTGGAGTCGGAGGAGCTGCGCGAGGACGCGCAGGCTTCCGGGTGCATCCGCATCTCGGACTGTGACGACCGGCAGATAGTCAAGGTGACTGGTACCTTGCGGACCGTCACCCTGCGTCCCCGGGCCGGTGTGCCCGCGCTGGAGGCCGAGCTTTTCGACGGCACGGCTCCCCTGGACGTGGTGTGGCTG
Source organism: Streptomyces sp. NPDC050856 (assembly GCF_040653855.1). Taxonomy (NCBI): domain Bacteria; kingdom Bacillati; phylum Actinomycetota; class Actinomycetes; order Kitasatosporales; family Streptomycetaceae; genus Streptomyces; species Streptomyces sp. NPDC050856. Next base: position 83,917 of record NZ_JBFAGV010000022.1, read on the forward strand.
GGCCGGCGCTCCATCGTGGGCATAGAGCCGGGCCGCAAGCTCATCGCCTCCGGCCGGATCTCCATGAGCCACGGCCGCAGGGTCCTGTTCAACCCCAAATACGAGCTCCGACCGCTCGGACAGGAGTAGCCGGTGACGTCCCTCGACAAGCCGACCACCACGGACCAGGACGACCACGGCCGTCACGACCACCACGACGCGGCGGCAGCCAAGGCCGTGACGGAGGCCGCCCTGTTCGACGCCTTCGGCGGAGTGCGCGGCATGGTGGAGACGGTCCTGCCCGGACTGCTCTTCGTCACCATCTACACGATCAACAAGGACATGCACCTGTCGGCCCTCGCGGCCCTGGGCGTCTCCCTGCTGCTGGTGGCCGTCCGGCTGGTCCGCCGGGACACCGTCAAGCACGCCTTCAGCGGTGTCTTCGGTGTCGCCTTCGGCGTCGTCTTCGCGATGATGACCGGCAACGCCAAGGACTTCTACCTGCCCGGCATGCTCTACACGCTCGGCATGGGCCTCGCCTACATCGTGACCACGCTGGCGGGCGTCCCGCTGATCGGCCTCATCCTCGGCCCGATCTTCAAGGAGAACCTCTCCTGGCGCACCCGCAACCCGGGCCGCAAGAAGGCGTACGCCAAGGCCAGCTGGGCCTGGGGCCTGATCCTGCTGGGCAAGTGCGCCGTCCTGTTCCCGCTGTACTGGTGGGCGGACACGGAACAGCTGGGCTGGGTGCTGGTCGCCCTGAAGATCCCGCCGTTCCTGCTGGCGGTCTACCTGACGTGGGTGTTCCTGGCGAAGGCGCCGCCGCCGATCGACGTGTTCGCGGAGATGGAGGCACGGGAGGCAGCCGAGAAGGCCGCCAGGACCGCGCCCCACGACGCCTGACGCACCGCCGGGCCCGGGCATGGCCCGGCGGTACGGCCCGGCCGGTACGTCACGTCCGGGGAGGCGGCGGAGGACCGGTCCGCGGTGCCGCCCGGCCCAGCCCTCGTGACCGTCCGGCCGCCCGGCGCCCGCCCAGCCCCTCGCCACGGCCCGGCCGCCCGGCGCCGGGCCCGGCCCGGGGCCTCCCCGCCGCGAGGGCGGGGGACAGCGGCTCGGCGCGCGGAGCGTCGTACGGCCGCCCCCGCCGTGCCCGGACGCGCGGTGCCGGTACCACCCGCCCGCCGCCCCCGGCCCGCGCTCGGGGGCACCGGGCACGGGCCTCCTCGGACCCGCTCGTACGCCTGCCCCAGGACCGCCGCGTGCCGCGGAGCCGGGCCGTGCCGCACCCGCCACCTCCCGGCCCGGCCCGTCGCCGTGCCGCGCCCGCTCCCCGGCCCGGCGCCCGAGATCCCCTCCGCCCCGTCCCCGGCACGCCGGAGGGGGCCGCGGTGCACGCGGCCCCCTCCCGTGAACGGGACGGTCAGCCCGCCGCGTCCTCGCGGCGGACCGACAGCAGGTCCTCCAGTTGCTCCTCACGGGCCTGGGCGGCCACGAAGAGCAGCTCGTCACCCGCCTCCAGCGTCTCCTCCGGGCTCGGGGTGAGCACCCGGGAGCCGCGGATGATCGTCACCAGCGAGGTGTCCTCCGGCCACGCCACGTCGCCCACCTGCGTACCGGCCACCGCCGACTCCGGCGGCAGCGTCAGCTCGACGAGGTTCGCGTCCCCGTGGCTGAAGCGCAGCAGCCGGACCAGGTCGCCGACGCTCACCGCCTCCTCCACCAGCGCCGACATCAGGCGCGGCGTGGAGACCGCCACGTCGACGCCCCACGCCTCGTTGAACAGCCACTCGTTCTTGGGGTTGTTGACCCGGGCGACCACCCGGGGCACCCCGTACTCGGTCTTGGCGAGCAGCGAGACGACGAGGTTCACCTTGTCGTCGCCGGTCGCCGCGATGACCACGTTGCAGCGCTGCAGCGCCGCCTCGTCCAGCGAGGTGATCTCGCAGGCGTCGGCCAGCAGCCACTCGGCCTGCGGCACCCGCTCCACCGAGATGGCGGTGGGCGCCTTGTCGACGAGCAGCACCTCGTGCCCGTTCTCCAGCAGTTCACCGGCGATGGAACGGCCCACCGCGCCGGCGCCCGCAATAGCGACCCGCATCAGTGACCGCCCTCCTCAGGGCCCTCGGCGAACGCCGCCTCGACCTTCTCGATCTCGTCGGTCCGCATCATCACGTGGACCAGGTCGCCTTCCTGGAGGACCGTCTGCGACGTCGGCAGGACCGCCTCGCCCAGCCGGGTGAGGAACGCCACCCGCACCCCGGTCTCCTCCTGGAGCCGGCTCACCTTGTGGCCGATCCACGCCGGGGAGGTGTGCACCTCGGCGAGCTGGACACCGCCGCTCGGGTCCCGCCACAGCGGCTCGGCGCCGGACGGCAGCAGCCGCCGCAGCATCTGGTCGGCGGTCCAGCGGACCGTGGCGACCGTGGGGATGCCCAGGCGCTGGTACACCTCGGCGCGCCGCGGGTCGTAGATCCGGGCCGCGACGTTCTCGATGCCGAACATCTCCCGCGCCACTCGCGCGGCGATGATGTTGGAGTTGTCGCCGCTGCTCACCGCGGCGAACGCGCCGGCCTCCTCGATCCCCGCCTCACGCAGGGTGTCCTGGTCGAAACCGACACCGGTGACACGCCGGCCGCCGAACCCGGAGCCGAGCCGGCGGAAGGCCGTGGGGTCCTGGTCGACGACGGCGACCGTGTGCCCCTGTTGCTCCAGGGTCTGCGCGAGCGCGGCGCCCACTCGCCCGCATCCCATGATGACGATGTGCACGTCCGTTTACCCCGCACTCCTGGTCACTCTGCCGACCCGCGAAAACACCCTGCTCACTTCTCTCTCTCAGCCTGCCAGGCAACGACGAGGCAACAGCGTGCGGTGTTGCCTGATGACGAGCTTATGCCGGGACGGTGATGTTGCCCGCATCCGACGGCGTCCACGCTCCCCGCCCCGTTCCCGCCCCCCGCCCGGTCCCGTCGGCCCGCGCCCGTCCTTTCCCGTACGCGTACATGCAGCGGATTCCGTGGTGATGGGGGGTGGTGGGTGGGCGGGTCCCATTTCGAACGCTTACGATCCTCTGCGTGTCCAAACTGACCGACGTGCCCAAACGGATTCTGATCGGCCGGGCGCTGCGCAGCGACAGGCTGGGGGAAACCCTTCTCCCCAAGCGCATCGCCCTGCCCGTCTTCGCCTCCGACCCGCTCTCCTCGGTGGCGTACGCGCCTGGGGAGGTCCTGCTGGTCCTCTCCATCGCGGGTGTGTCGGCCTACCACTTCAGCCCCTGGATCGCGGCGGCCGTGGTGGTGCTGATGTTCACGGTGGTCGCCTCGTACCGGCAGAACGTGCACGCGTACCCCAGCGGTGGCGGCGACTACGAGGTCGCCAACACCAACCTCGGCCCCAAGGCCGGCCTCACCGTCGCCAGCGCGCTGCTCGTCGACTACGTCCTGACCGTCGCCGTCTCCATCTCCTCCGGGGTGGAGAACCTCGGCTCGGCCGTCCCGTTCGTCGTCGAGCACAAGGTCCTCAGCGCCGTCGTCATCATCCTTCTCCTCACGCTGATGAACCTGCGGGGCGTCAGGGAGTCGGGCAAGCTCTTCGCGATCCCCACCTACGTCTTCGTCGCGGGCGTCTTCATCATGATCGCCTGGGGTGCCTTCAAGGGCCTCGTCCTGGACGACACCATGAGGGCCCCGACCGCCGACTTCGAGATCAAGCCCGAACACCAGGGCCTGGCCGGGTTCGCGCTGGTCTTCCTGCTGCTGCGGGCGTTCTCCTCCGGCTGTGCCGCGCTCACCGGTGTGGAGGCGATCAGCAACGGCGTCCCCGCGTTCCGCAAGCCCAAGAGCAGGAACGCCGCCACCACCCTGGCCCTGATGGGCGGCCTCGCCGTCACCATGTTCTGCGGCATCATCGGCCTGGCCATGGCCACCAAGGTCAAGATGGCCGAGCAGCCGGCCCACGACCTGCTCCGCGACGGCGTGCCGGTCGGCCCCGACTACGTGCAGAACCCGGTGATCTCGCAGGTCGCCGCCGCCGTGTTCGGCCACGGCACCTTCTTCTTCGTGCTGCTGGCGGCGGCCACCGCGCTGGTGCTGTTCCTCGCCGCGAACACCGCGTACAACGGGTTCCCGCTGCTCGGCTCGATCCTCGCCCAGGACCGGTACCTGCCGCGCCAGCTCCACACCCGCGGCGACCGGCTCGCCTTCTCCAACGGCATCGTGCTGCTGGCGGGCGCCGCGATGCTGCTGGTGTGGCTGTACGGGGCGGACTCGACCCGGCTGATCCAGCTCTACATCGTCGGTGTCTTCGTCTCCTTCACGCTCAGCCAGACCGGCATGGTGCGGCACTGGAACCGCCACCTCAGGACGGAGACCGACCCGGCGGCCCGCCGCCGGATGATCCGGTCCCGCGCGATCAACACCTTCGGCGCGTTCTTCACCGGCCTGGTCCTGGTCGTCGTCCTCGCGACGAAGTTCACGCACGGCGCCTGGGTCGCGCTGCTCGGCATGGTCATCTTCTACGGCACGATGACCGCGATCCGTAAGCACTACGACCGGGTCGCCGCGGAGATCGCCGCCCCCGAGGGCCCCAGCGACGACAGCGTGCGCCCCTCCAGGGTCCACTCCATCGTCCTGGTCTCCAAGGTGCACCGGCCGACGCTGCGGGCCGTCGCGTACGCCAAGCTGATGCGCTCCGACAAGCTGGAGGCGCTGAGCATCAACGTCGACCCGGCCGAGACCAAGGCGCTCAAGACGGAGTGGGAGCGGCGCGGCATCAACGTCCCGCTGAAGATCCTCGACTCCCCGTACCGGGAGGTCACCCGCCCCGTCGTGGAGTACGTCAAGAGCCTGCGGCGCGAGAGCCCCCGGGACGCGGTCAGCGTGATCATCCCGGAGTACGTGGTGGGTCACTGGTACGAGCACCTGCTGCACAACCAGAGCGCCCTGCGCCTCAAGGGTCGGCTGCTGTTCACACCCGGGGTGATGGTGACCTCGGTGCCGTACCAGCTCCAGTCCTCCGAGGTCGCGAAGAGGCGCGAGAAGAAGCGCCAGGAGTGGAACGCGCCGGGCGCGGTGCGCCGCGGGCCCGTCGAGAAGGGCCCCAAGGAGCCGGCCGCCAAGAGCTGACCCCCGGGGCACGTAGACTGGAGGGCTGCCGCCCGGCAGCCCCCGTCTCACCCCCTGGAGTCACCCCCACATGCGACACGCACCGGAGTCCTCGCTCGTCGGCGAGGAGTACGAGGTCGAGGTCGGCCCCGTCGCGCACGGGGGCCACTGCATCGCCCGTACCGACGAGGGCCGCGTCCTTTTCGTGCGGCACGCGCTGCCCGGCGAGAAGGTCGTCGCCCGCGTCACCGAGGGCGAGGAGACCTCCCGCTACCTGCGCGCCGACGCGGTACGGGTGCTGGAGGCGTCCAAGGACCGGGTCGAGGCGCCCTGCCCGTACGCGGGTCCCGGAAAGTGCGGCGGCTGCGACTGGCAGCACGCCAAGCCCGGCGCCCAGCGCCGACTGAAGGGCGAGGTCGTCGCCGAGCAGCTGAAGCGGCTCGCGGGCCTGACGCCCGAGGAGGCCGGCTGGGACGGCACCGTGATGCCCGCCGAGGGCGACAAGGTCCCGGCCGGGGAGGTCCCGGCCTGGCGCACCCGCGTCCAGTACGCCGTCGACGCCTCCGGCCACGCGGGCCTGCGCAAGCACCGCTCCCACGACGTGCAGCCCATCGACCGCTGCCTGATCGCCGCGCCGGGCGTGAGCGAGCTGGGCATCGAGCGGCGCGACTGGTCGGGCATGGCGTCGGTGGACGCGATCGCGGCGAGCGGCTCGGGCGACCGCGCGGTCGTCCTCACCCCGCGCCCCGGTGCCCGCCTGCCGATCGTCGAGCTGGACAAGCCGGTGTCGGTCCTGCGCGTCGCCGAGGACGGGGGAGTGCACCGGGTCCACGGCCGCCCCTTCGTCCGCGAGCGCGCCGACGACCGCACGTACCGCGTCGGCAACGGCGGCTTCTGGCAGGTCCACCCGAAGGCCGCCGACACCCTGGTCCGCGCCGTCATGCAGGGGCTGCTGCCCCGCAAGGGCGACACGGCCCTGGACCTCTACTGCGGCGCCGGCCTCTTCGCGGGCGCGCTCGCCGACCGGGTGGGCGACAAGGGCGCGGTGCTGGGCATCGAGTCGGGCAAGCGCGCGGTGGAGGACGCCCGCCACAACCTCGAGCACTTCGAGCGCGTCCGCATCGAGCAGGGCAAGGTCGAGCAGGCCCTGCCGCGCACCGGGATCAGCGAGGTGGACCTGATCGTCCTGGACCCGCCCCGCGCGGGCGCCGGCAAGCAGACGGTCAAGCACCTGGCGGGCCTGGGCGCGCGGAAGATCGCCTACGTCGCCTGCGACCCGGCGGCCCTGGCCCGGGACATCGCGTACTTCCGCGACGCGGGGTACCGGGTGCGGACGCTGCGGGCGTTCGACCTGTTCCCGATGACCCATCATGTCGAATGCGTCGCGATCCTTGAGCCTGCTGGGAAGGGCCGCTGACCTGCGGTTTTGTGCGTGCGCATTATGTGCGGTGTGGGCGTTACGGGCGATATCTTGACGCTGAAATGACGCTCGTGACGCTCTTCTGCCGGGGTGCCACCTGGCCGGTCGTGCAGGCCGTGCCGGGTGGAGGGAGCGTTCGCGGCCACCGTCGAGCGCCTCGACCCGCTGAGCTCACCACCCCGGTTGCCCGACGTCCCTGACGCGTCCCACGCCCTGCCGAAGAGACCGCGGAGGCCGACGCCGGGAGTCGGCCTTCCGGCGGCCGGTATGGGCCCGTGTCCCCGGCACTCACCCACCGGCAGAGCCGGGGCGCCGGTGGTTCCGGTTCCTTACCCGCACCGCAAGTCAACTCGACGAGAACCAGGCGGAACAGGAAATTTCACCGGCAGAAGTAACGTCAAGTCTCCAGCTGCACCAGCAGGCCAGTGAGCTGGGCGAACACGTGTGCGCTCGTGAGGCTGACGGTGGTGATCAACTCGTTGCCTGAGGTGTGCGCCCGGAGTGCACGCCGACTCCGGTCTCCCGGGACACGCGTTCAGCGTGCCGCGGATGCCGGTGATGAGCCGATGGTTCCTGACGCCGGACTCCTGGTGAAGTCATCTATGCTCGCGCCCAGTCGGTACGACCAGTTCGCTGCAGGGGCGGGGAGCCGCATGGCTGATCAGATCAAGTACGACTACAAGGCCGTGCGGACGGTTCGGGGCACCGACGGTTTGGTGATCTCGAAGATGCAGAAGGACGGCTGGGAGCTCGTGGAACAGCTCCCGGGCAGACTTCGCACCACCCTTGCCTTCCGTAGGCCGAAAAGGTCACTACCGTGGCGTCCGATCGGGGCGGGGGCTGCCGTCCTCGTGGTCTTGGCCGCCGTCATCGGTACTGGCGTTGCGCTCGGCGACGGAGACGAGGAAAAGGGCGCGTCAGCCAGTTCGACGGCCATCGACGAGAAGCCTTCCGCTACGTCGCCCGCGGACGAGCCGACTGCCGCTGAGGTGATCACGTCGCAGAACGATCGCGAGTTCGCGGCGTTGTTGAAGGCGGATCCGTGCGACGAAGCGAACGCGCACTTCGCGACCAAGCACGAGGGGCGGACGGTCGCCTTCGACGGGTCGATCAGGCACATGGCGTCCCACGGGGCTGACCAGACCCGCTACGACTTCCTTCTCGGCCCGGGCGACAGGGGACCACGGACGACGGACGGCCCGAACTTCACGTACGAGGACGTCAGCACCGGCAACCTGCACCTGACCGGCAAGCAGGTCCCTGCGACCGTTGCGGTCGGCGACACGTTCCGCTTCGTCGCCGAGGTGATCGAGTTCAACGCCGTCCAGTGCCTCTTCCGCCTCGCCCCGGTCTCGACGGAGATCCGGTAGCCGAAGTGTGGAGGGGGCTGCGGGCGCGACGGCCTACGCCAGCACCGACCTCCTCGCTGCCCACGGGGTCGACACCCGCGAGGACCTCCACACGTGGCTCGATCATCAGGCCAACCGCGCCGCTCCGCGAGTGATGTGGCCCTGCGTCAGCCGCCTGGGAATCCGGACCGCGGGCAGATCAGAGCTGGAACTCGGCGGGAGACACTCCCAGCACCGTGCAGGCTTCCCGGATGATCATTTGCTCGGCCTGGGAGAAGTCGCCGTCGGCCCCGGCGACGACGATGCCGGTCTGGATCACCGCCCTCGCCTCGGTCGGCTTTTTGGCGGTCTTGGCGATGTCCTGCATCGCCTCGGCCCTGCCCTGCTGGAAGTTGTGCGTCAGCTGGTCGACATGCTTGTTGAAGCGCTGGCGCAACTGCTCCGGCGGGAAGTTCTGCAGCACCTCGTTACTGAGGATCAGCGACTCGACGTGCCGCCGCTCGGCCGGGTCCACATGCCCGTCCGCGGCCGCGACCAGTGCGCACATCGCCATGCTCGCGTCCCGGTACGCACCGCTCTTCAGCTCGGTCTTGAGGGAGCCGAGCTGCGTCTTCAACGCGCTCACCAGCTGGGCGCGTGAACCACCGCCGGACCCCGCGCCGCGGCTCGGTCCGTGGGTCGCACCGCCCCCGCGCTGGGCCTGCTGCAGATTCTTGGCCTGGTCCTTGAGCCGGTCCCACATCGCCATTGACGGCACCTCGATATCCCTCTGAGTCATCGGCCGCGATTCCGCTCGCGCGTTCACCTGACCAACGGCCGCCTCCGGGCAAAGGTTCCACAAAATGCCCTGCCCGCCCCTTGCCGGCTGCAAGGCCACTCCGTCGAGAGCCCTCCCGCGATCGATGTGGAGCTGCCGTGCGTGTGGTGACCGCCGAGGACGACACCTTGACTGCGGGAGGGGCTTGTCCTGCTGCTCACCCCGGCGGGGCACGAGGTCGTGGCCCCCGTCGGTACCGTGCACGAGGCCCCTGCCCGCGCCGCTCGCCCAACGCCCGGACGTGGCGGTGCTGGATGTCCGAATGTCACTCGGGGGGCCGGTGCGGCGGTCTGGATGAATATATCTGCGCTCGCGACGGGAGAGTTTCACGGACCGTGCAGTGAGAGTTATTGAAGCAACGGCCGGAGTCGAATTATTCGACGTACGCAGGCCATGGCGGCATGCTACTGTCCATCTCAGTTGCAGTTGTGGTTCCCAAAACTTCAAGTGCCCCCACCCGGCTCCTGCCGGTGGGAGCACTCTTGTATTTCCGGTCATTTTCCGGGCTGGGGTAATCATCGCGGCGACACGGCGTCCGCGCAGTGCGGATGCCGATGTACTGCCCCAAAGGAGATATGACATGAGTACTGGTACCGTGAAGTGGTTCAACGCGGAAAAGGGCTTCGGCTTCATCGAGCAGGACGGTGGCGGCGCTGACGTGTTCGCCCACTACTCGAACATCGCCGCCCAGGGCTTCCGTGAGCTGCTCGAAGGCCAGAAGGTGAACTTCGACATCGCGCAGGGCCAGAAGGGCCCGACCGCCGAGAACATCGTTCCGGCCTGACGCCGGCGCAGATGTGCAGCTGGGGCCCGCATCCTTCGGGGTGCGGGCCCCAGCTGCATGCGTTGCCGCATCGGTTTCCCTTGCGGGACGACTCGGGAGATCCGCAGCCGCACCCCGGGCGGCCCTACCTCCGGATGCGGGGGCGTCTTGAAGAGTCGCACCACGGCCGGCGCCCGGATGTTGCGATCCACGACTTCACCGAATTCCAGCACCTGCGCCCGGGTGGATTTCCGCCGGCCGGATCGCCTTCTATGGTCACCGACTTGTGATTCCCTGTGCCGCTCATCGCTGCGGAAATTCCTTGATATGCGCCATATCGAGGAAAGTTCCGCATGAACCGCACCCGCAGTGACGACCGCTCCGCCCGCATCCGGCAGGGCAGTGTCGACTCCGAAAAGGGCGGCAACCGCTTCGGCTCGCCGGCACCGCGCCGTCCCGCCGTCCCGGCGAGCAGGCCGGCTCCGGCGGTCACGGCCGTCGGCCCGCCGCAGCGCAAGGTGAGTTCGCCCTCCCCAAGACGATCACGCCCGCCCTGCCCGCCGTCGATGTCGCGGCGCGCGGCATTCACGTCGACAACCTTGACCTCGTCGTCAACGTCGACCCGCCGACCGGCCGCGAGGACTACCCGCACCGCGGCGGCCGTAGCGCCCGCGCCGGCGAGTCCGGCAGCGTCGTCACGCTCGTCACGCTCGTCACGCCGAACCAGCGCCGCGGTATGGCCCGCCTCATGTCGGACGCCGGGATCCGGCCGCGGACCACGCACATCCACTCGGGCGACGAAGTTTTGAGCCGGATCACCGGCGCCCAGGCCCCGTCGGGCGTCCTCGTCGTGATCACCGCACCGGTGGTCGAACGCCCCGAGCGCAGTACCTCCTCCTGTGGCCGACGCCGCCCCTCCTCGGCGGCCAGGCGCGCGCCTGTGGGCCGGTCCGTCTCCGACGCCGCGGTCTGACCCTCGCGGTCAGGAAGCGGACCCTCTCGTCAGAAGGCACTTCTCGACGCTGGTTCCGACGCGGCCCCGCCCGGCGAGCGCCGGCCTCGTGCGCAGGACAGTGGTTGAGGTCACGGACGGCCGGACCGCGGGTCCGTGACGACCTGGGCGTCGGAGTGGCGCTGCCCGTCATGGCCGCCGCCCGCGCGGGTCGGCTGGTCGTCCGCGACACGGCCAGTGCGCCGGCCGGGTCACCCAGGCCGAACCCACCGCCGTCAGCGACAGCTCCGCCTGCACCGACCGGGTCCGCCTGCGTGACGTCCCCGGCCGACCACCGCCCCTTCACCGCACCCGGGAACACGATGACTGAAGCCGAGCACGCGAGGTGTTCCTCCGGCTCGGTGCCCTGCCGGTGGTCGACGAGCAAGGCGGTGCCCTCTTCACCGGTCGTCCCGTCCCTTCAGCCGGTCCCGTCACCGAGCGAGCAGGGCGCGCGCCCGTCTCTCCGCCAGAGGCCGGGAGGGTGGCTGCGGTCGCGCCGGCGAGACGGCCGGCCATGGGCCAGTCGAAGCCCCCGGTACCGCCGTTCGGGTCGGGGGGGGCATGCGGCGCCTGCGGGCCGGGGTCATGAAAGGTCACCCCGAGACTGTCCGGGTGTGCGGTCAGGCCCGGGGCGCGGGTGCCACCGCCGGGACAGGAACTTCACCGATGCCTGCCCGCACGCACGGGCTTGTGCCTCGGTCGGTGGCCGGGCCATGGCTGCCCCTGCGCCTGCCCGTGTCGCTGTCCGGGGTCGATTACCTCACCGTCGAACAGCGAAAATCTACGGCGGCCAGAGTAGACTTTCGGTGGTCTTGTGGTTATGGTTTCTCCCGTAGCCCAGAGAGACCGCAGGGCTCGGCAGAGACGAACTGCCGGGCAGCATCACCCGCAGTTGCAGTTCGCAGGACGGTCCGGTGACGGAGTTCCGAAGCCACGGTTGTTTCAGGACGGCGACGGGACTGGTGGCCGGACCGGGCGGCCCGGAGTGATCAGGGGTCGCCGTGAGCAGTACCCGTAGTGAGTGCAGTTCGCAGTACCCAGCAGTGAAGTCAGTGAGCAGTACCTCGGTGAAGGCGTCGGCTGCGGGCGCGCGCACCGGGAGGTTCGGCAGCGGGGCTCTGTGCCAGAGCGGACGCAGGATGGCAACGGGGCCGGCTGCCGAAGGTGATTGGTTCAGAGGGAAGAACGGAGGAGCCGAGCACCATCAGGATCGCCTGGGCGGAGGTCTTGAGCCCGGGTACCGCAGGACATCGACAGTGAGGTGGTCTCCGGTCACGCATCCGCGATCCCCGTGCCCCCGGCGGCATTTCGGTCGGGCGCGCGGAAACAGAATGCCGGCGCAGTATCAGGGCCGGTGGATGGTGTAGCAGTTCCTTCGGGGCCCTGGTGCCGGTACGGCACCAGGGCCCCTCCACGCATTTCCCCCGGAGGCGCGACGACCGCGCACGACTCGCACGGGACTTCTCGCCAGGGCGCCGGCATCGAAGCCGTCGGCATGGGACGAGCGTGCCCGCCGGCGTTGGCGGGCACCGCCCGCACCGTCCCGGTGCCGCGGCGTGGCGACCGCGCGAGCCGGGGACGACGCTTGAAGCGACCGAACTCAGACCCCTTGTCCGACTCCCGGGGCCACCACGCTACGGGCGGGCGGAGAGCCCGTCCGGAAGCCCTGGCCGTTCCCGTGCCCAGCCGCTCCACTCGCTTCGGCGGATTCGATCGGCGGTGGGATCGAGGGGCCCGAGTTCGCGGCGGCGCACCGGCCCATGCCCGGCGGCGTGGTCCTGGCTCTGGAGACCCGCCTCCTCGAATGCCGTCGGTGGGAGGTCTCCTAGCATGGGCGCATGATGACCGGTGGCGCCCAGGAGGCACAGGGAGGACGAGGAGCTGTGTCCCGCGACGACGCCGAAGCCGAACGCATGCACGTCGCGTCAGCGCGTGGAGAACGTCGTGAGGACGGGCTGCCCGGCGGAGCACAAGGTGACGACGCGGGGGAGGACGCTCACTCGGTCGCCGCTCTGCTGGAGCGGGCGGCCGACCTGGCCGAACCGATCAAGCCCAGGCTGCGTGGCTGGCTTCACGCCGGAATGGTCCCCGCCGCGCTGATCGCGGGCGTCGTGCTCATCTGCCTGGCGCGCACCCCGCAGGCGGCCCTGGCCTGCGCGGTGTACTCGGTCACCGCCTGGCTGCTGTTCGTGACGAGTGCCATCTACCACCGCGGCACCTGGGGCCCGCTCGGCGAGGCTCTTCTGCAACGCCTCGACCACGCGAACATCTTCCTCATCATCGCAGGTACCTGCACCCCCCTCGCCGTCCTCCTCCTGCCGGTGGAACAGCGGTCCACGCTGCTGTGGATCGTGTGGACGGGCGCGTCGGCGGGCATCGCGTTCCGGGTCCTGTGGGTCGCGGCCCCGCGCTGGTTGTACACCCCGTGCTACCTGGCCCTGGGGTGGGCACCGGCGCGCTACCTGCCCGACTTCCTGCACACCGGCGGAGCGGCCGTACTCGCCCTGATCGTGGCCGGCGGTCTCCTCTACAGCGCGGGCGCGGTCGTCTACGCCCTGCGGCGCCCCGACCCCTCGCCCCGCTGGTTCGGCTTCCACGAGGTGTTCCACGCGCTGACCGTGGCAGCATTCACCGCGCACTACATCGCCATCTCCCTGGCCGCCTACTGACCGCGGCGGGCTGGCTGGACGACCGCCGAGGCGTCGCGCCACGCGCGAAGGTCGTCTCCCCCTTCCGGCCTGCGAGCCGGCCGGTCGTCGGGATGTGACGTCCCGTAGGCAGGCGAGGAGGGCGAGCGAGAGCAGGACGAGACAGGGGTCTTCAGCTGACCCGCGGCAGAGAGGGCCCACGTGTTCCGGGGGGCCGTCAGGGAGTGGCGCGGCCACGATGTGGTCGATCACGAGCGGCACAGGATCGGCGCCCCGGAGGCGGTGCACGTCGACACGGCCACGGGTCAGCCCGCGTGCGCACGCGGACACGTCCGGGTGCCGCGTGTGCGGCCGATCCTCCTGTGGCGAGCCCGTGGCGCGGGGCCGCCGGTCGGCCTCGGTCGGTGAGAGAACTTCCCGGCCGTACGGCTCGTTCGGCCCCCTTGACGGCCGGTGAGCACGGTCACGGCCGCGGCCCCCGTCTGACCTGGACCTTTGCCGCCCTCTGCTTTTTGTCACCTCTTTCGATGACGTTCGTCATGTGGCGGGCGCGGCGTTGCTCGATGGTGCCGCGGCAGGGCTTCTGGCCTGCTGTTTCTCGGATTCCGCCCAGAGCCGGCCTTGATCGGGTCTGCGCGGGTAGCGCGGCGCTGACGTGCGGTTTTCGGTTTGAGCTGAGAGATCTTGCCATTCTCGACGGTATTGATGAGTCTGTGACCGAAAGTCGGGCTGTCCCTACCGGAGGAGGTAGAGCCAGCCATCCCATACACCGGTCGAGCGGCCGCCCAGGCCGCGCGACACTCTCGAACGGGGGTACGAGAGCATGGACGTCGACGTCCTCTCCGGCACGGTGAAGGAGCTGATTCGCGATCACCGAATACCGGGGGCCCAGCTGTCCTTGTACAGCGACGGCGTGCTGCGGGAAGTCTGCACTGGCGTCGAGCGGATGGGCTCCGGCGTGCCGGTGTCCGTGAGATCCCGTTTCGCCTACGGCTCGGTGAGCAAGGTCTTCACGGCCGCGCTCGTCATGCAGCTGGTCGAGGAGGGCGAGGTGGAGCTCGACGCGCCGGTGATGGAGCTCCTCGCGGACATCGCGGGGCACACCGGAGTACCCGCGGAGCATCCGATGCACCGGGTGACGCTGCGTCAACTGCTGAGCCACACCGCCGGACTCGTGTCCGACCACGAGGGGGCCCCGCTGCGTTCCCCTTCCCTGCGCCGCTACTTCGAGTCGGTCGTGCGCGACGGGCACTTCGGTGTGCCCGGCACCGCCTTCTCGTACTCGAACACCGGCTACGCCGTGGCCGCGTACGTGATAGAGGTGCTCACCGGGCAGAGCTGGTGGGACTCGCTGGAGTCCTACGTGGCGCACCCGGCCGGGCTGGATCTCGCGTTCGTCGAGGACCCGCGGCCGGGCCGCGCCCCGGGCGCCACCGTGAGCGGCCACGCCGTGAACCCGCGGACCGGCCGCACCGACCCCGTGGACTTCTACTGCGAGTCGACGCTCGCCGCGGCCGGAGGCATCGCGGGCAGCGCCACCGACCTGGTGCGCTTCGGCCGGGCGTTCCTCGGCGAGGGCCACGAGGCCCTGGACGCCGACATCGCCGACCCCGAGGTGCTGGCGGCGATGGGCCACGCCGTGCCGGCCGCGGAACCCTTCGGCCTGGCGGCGGGGTGGGGCGCCGGCTGGGGTCTCTACCCTGCCGGGGACAGCCTGTGGCTCGGCCACGACGGCACTCTCGACGGCGGCTCCTGCAACGTCCGCGTCGACCAGGCCAGCGGCACCGTACTCGCCTTCACCACCAACTCCACCACCGGACTGGCGGCCTGGTTCGACCTCGTCGGCGAGCTGGACCGCACCCTCGGCCTGCGCGTCGGCCACTACGAGCAGCCCGCCCCCACCGGCCGCCCGTACGACGAGGCCGCCGCCCTCGCCGGCGAGTTCGTCAACGGGGAGCTCGCCATCCGGGTGTCCCATGAGACGAACGGCGGCGGGATGCTGCGCCTGGACGCCGACAACGGCGTCTCCGGGGTGCTCACCGTCGGCTCCGACCTCATCTTCAGCGTGCGGGCCGCGAACCAGAGCGACGTGCTGTTCAGCGGCCGTTTCCTCAGCACCGCGGAGGGCCGCCCGGCCGACCTGATGCAGTACAACGGCCGGACCCTGCGCCGGGCGAGCGAAATCTGCCAGGCCGCCTGACCCTGCTCCGTCCCCCTCCCTCCCGTTCCCCTTCGCGCCGCCGGCCCGGCCGGCGGCACGGCCCTGCCCTTCCCCTTACGTGACGCCGCACCGGCGTGCGGCTCCTCAGCCCGCGCCGGACCGATGCCGCGGCGCGTACCGCTCTCGAAGGAGTAGCAACCGTGGTTCCTGCCCAGCATGCGGAGAGCCGGACGCTGCCGGCGCTGTTCGGCGCACAGGTGGCCCACCGGCCCGACGCGACCGCGCTGATGGCCGAATCCGGATCCACGAGCTACGCCGAGCTGGACGCGCGCGTGGCGCGGGCAGCCGCCGTGCTGCACGGCCACGGGGTGCGGCGCGGAACGCCGGTCGGCGTGTGCCTGGAGCGCGGCACCGCACTGGTGGTGTCGATGCTCGCCGTCATGCGGGCGGGCGGTGTGTACGTGCCGCTGGACCCGGCCTATCCGGCGGAGCGGCTGCGCTACATGACCGATGACTCCGGGATCGGCCTGGTGATCACCCAGCCGTCCGTGGCCGACCGGGTGCCGGACGGGCCAGGGCGGCTGCTCCTGGCGGATCTGGACGACGCGCCGGCGGCCGGGGCGCCCGCCCCGGAGCTGGGCCCCGACGACGCCGCCTACATGATCTACACCTCGGGCTCCACCGGCCGCCCCAAGGGAGTCGTCGTCACCCACCGCGGGATCGCCGACCTGGCCCGCACCCAGCGGGAGCGGATGGAGGTGACGCCCGGCTCGCGGGTGCTGCAGTTCGCCTCGCCCAGCTTCGACGCGGCCGTCTTCGAGGTCACCAAGTCGCTGCTGAACGGCGCGGCCCTGGTCGTACTCGACCGCGGCGGGCTGGCCGGCGCCGAACTGGCCGGAGCGCTGCGGGACTTCGAGGTCACCCATGTGACGCTGCCTCCCGCCGTGCTGCCCACCATGGACCCCGAGGGCCTGCCCGGCCTCGCCGCCCTGATGGTCGCCGGTGAGGCGTGCCCCGGCGAGCTGGTCGACCTGTGGTCGCGCGGCCGTCGTGTGTACAACGGCTACGGGCCGACCGAGACCACCGTGTGCGCCACCATGAGCGCCCCGATGAACGGCAGCGGCACCCCGCCGCTCGGCGTCGCGGTCGAGGGCACCGAGGTGTACGTCCTGGACGACCGGCTGCGGCCGGTCCCGGCGGGTGCCACCGGTGAGCTCTACATCGCCGGTGAGGGGCTGGCCCGCGGCTACTGGGCGCGGCCCGACCTGACGGCGGAGCGTTTCGTCGCGAACCCGCACGGCCCCGCCGGGGCGCGCATGTACCGCACCGGCGACCTGGTGCGGCGCACCGACGACGGTGAGCTGGAGTTCGCCGGCCGTGTCGACGAGCAGGTCAAGCTGCGCGGCTTCCGCATCGAGCTCGGCGAGATCGAGGCCGCCGCGATGCGGCTGCCCGGCATCGCCCACGCCGTCGCCCTGGTCCGGGAGGACCGTCCGGGCGACCGCCGCCTGGTGGCGTACGCCGTCCCGGACACCGCGACGGACGCTCCCGCGCCCTCCGCGGTCCGCACCGCCCTGCGGCGCGAGCTGCCCGACCACATGGTGCCGTCGGCCGTCGTCGTGCTGGACGCGCTGCCGCTCACCGTCAACGGCAAGATCGACCGGGCCGCGCTGCCCGAACCGTCCCTCGGCCAGCTGGTCGGGGAGTACCTCGCCCCCCGCGACGCCACGGAGGAGGCCGTCGCCGAGGTGTTCGCCGAGGTGCTCGGAGTGGCCCGGGTCGGTGTCCACGACGACTTCTTCGACCTCGGCGGCGACTCCATCCGCGCCGTCCACGCCCTGTCGCGCATCGAGGCCCGGCTGGGAGTCAGGGCCGCACGGCGCGCCCTGTTCGCCCACCCCACCGTCGCCGAACTCGTCGCCGGGGGGCTGGCCGCCTCGTCCGCCGACGACGCCATACCGCGCGCCGACCGCGACCGCCCGCTGCCGCTGTCGTCCGCGCAGCGCCGCCTGTGGTTCCTCGACCAGTACGAGGGCGGCTCCACCGAGTACTACACCGGCAGCGCCTACCGGCTGAGCGGTGCCCTCGACGTGCCCGCGCTGCGCACCGCCCTGCGCGGGCTGGTCGCCCGGCACGAGTCCCTGCGGACCACCTTCCACGAGGACGGCGGCCAGCCGGTCCAGCGGGTGCACGCCGTCGCCGACGCCCCGCTCGCCCTCGACGAGAGGGACCTGTCGGCGCTGCCCGACGCCGGCCGCGGGGAGGCGCTGTCCGCGTTACTGCTCGCCGAGGTGGAGACGCCGTTCGACCTGACGGCGGGCCCGCTGCTGCGGGCGGTGCTGGTGCGGTTCGCCGACGACGAGCACGTCCTGGTCCTGAGCACCCACCACATCGTCAGCGACGGCTGGTCGCTGGACGTGCTGACCAAGGACCTCACGGCGCTCTACCGGGCCGCGGCCGACCCGCAGGCCGCCCCGCCGGCCGAACTGTCCGTGCAGTACGCGGACTTCGCCGCCTGGGAGCAGAGCAGCTGGGACCGCGCCGCGGCCGGTGACCGCTTCGCCTACTGGGCGCGGCAGCTGGACGAGGTGCCGCCGCTCGCGCTGCCCACCGACCGGCCGCGCCCCGAGGTCCGTACCACCACGGGAGCGGTGCACCGCTTCGAGCTGACCACCGCCGAGACCGAAGCGCTGAAGGAGCTGGGCCGCGGCCGGGGCGCGACCCTCTTCATGACGCTGACCGCGATGACGCAGCTGCTGCTGGCGACCGCCTCCGGCACCCGTGACGTGGCCCTGGGCGTAGCCTCGGCGGGCCGGGAGCATCAGCAGACCGACGACCTGGTCGGCTTCTTCGTCAATCCCGTCGTCATCCGTTCCCGGCCGCGCACCACGGACACCGTGGTGTCCTTCCTCGACGACGTACGCGCCACCGTGCGGGACGCCTTCGACCATGAGCTCCCCTTCGACCGGCTGGTCGAGGAACTGGTCACCGAGCGCGACCCCAGCCGCACCCCGCTGTTCCAGGCCATGATGGTGCTGCAGAACACCCTTCCCCAGCGCGTCGAGCTGCCCGGCCTCGACATCGCCGAGGTGCCGCTCCCGCGCACCCGCTCGCTGTTCGACCTGGTGGTGGAGTTCGAGGAGCGCGACGGCTCCCTGCGGGTCGCCCTCGAGTACAACACCGACCTGTTCGAGGAGGCGTCGGCCCGGCGCCTCGGCGAGCGGCTGCGCCGCCTCGTCGCCACGGCCACCGCACGGCCCCACCTGCCCCTCGCCGCCCTCGACCTGCTGTCGCCCGACGAGCGGCGCCGGCTCGCGCGGTGGTCCGGCAGCGCCCCGGAGGGCGCGGTGCCGGGCGTCCCCGAACGGTTCGCCGAGGTCGCCGCCCGGACACCCGAGGCGACCGCCGTCATCGGCACCGCCGAACACCTCAGCTACGCCGAGCTCGACTCCCGCGCCGACGCCCTGGCCCGCCGTCTGCGCGCCGCGGGTGTGAGCGCCGAGAAGCCGGTCGTGCTCGTCCTGGAGCGCGGTGTGCAGGTCGTGGTCGCCATGCTCGCCGTGCTGCGCGCGGGCGGCGCCTACGCGCCGGCGCACTCCGGGTACCCGCTGGACCGGGTCCGGGCGCTGATCGGGCAGGCCGGGGCGGTCTGCGTGATCGCCGACGAGCCGTCGCTGGACCGGGTCCCGCAGGACACCGGGCTGCCCCTGATGGTCCTCGACGAGGGTGGCAGACCGACGTCCGAGGGCCCGCGGGAACCGCTCGCCGGGACCGCCACGCACCACCCCGACCAGCTCGCCTACCTCATGTTCACCTCGGGTTCCACCGGCACCCCGAAGGGCGTCGGCGTCACCCACGACGACATCGTCCGGCTCGCCGTCGACAGCCGCTGGCGCGACGGCCGCCACGAGCGGACGCTGTTCCACTCCTCGCACGCCTTCGACGCGGCGACCTTCGAGATCTGGGTGCCGCTGCTGAACGGCGGCAGTGTGGTCGTCGCCCCGCCGGAGCAGCTCGACGCGGCGGCCTTCGGCGCGCTGGTCGACGCACAGGGCGTCCAGTCGACGTTCGTCACCACCTCGCTGTTCAACCTGTACGCCAACCAACGGCCGGAGTGCTTCTCCGGCATGCGCGCGGTGCTCACCGGCGGCGAGGCCGCGAACGCGCAGGCCTTCCGCAGGGTCGCCGACGCCTGCCCGGACCTGCTGATCCACAACGCCTACGGACCCACCGAGACCACCACCTTCGCCACCGTCCACGCCTCCGCGCCGCAGGAGAGCGAGGCGCCGGCACCGCCCATCGGCACCGCCCTCGACGGCACCCGGCTGCTGGTCCTCGACGGATTCCTGCGGCCGGTGCCGGCCGGGGTCACCGGTGAGCTCTACATCGGCGGCGCCGGACTCGCCCGCGGCTACTGGGCGCGCCCCGACCTGACCGCCGAGCGGTTCGTCGCCCACCCGACGGCGCCCGGGGAGCGCCTCTACCGCACCGGTGACCTGGTGCGCTGGACGCCCGAGGGCGAACTGGAGTACCTGGGGCGGGCCGACGCCCAGGTGAAGATCCGCGGCTTCCGCATCGAACTCGGCGAGATCGAGGCGGCGCTGCTGCGGCTGCCGGAGATCGGCGAGGCGACCGTGGTGGTGCACGGCACCGATGCCGGCGGCAAGCGGATCATCGCCTATGTGGTGGCGGAGCGGGACCTGAACGCCCCGCCGGACCTCGACGGCTGCCGGGCCCGGCTGGCCGAGTGGCTTCCCGAGTACATGGTCCCGGCGGCGCTGGTCCCGCTCGACACCATGCCGCTGAACAGCAACGGCAAGGTCGACCGGAGCGCCCTGCCCGCCCCGGCCCTCGACGTCACGGCCGGCGCCGCGTACGTGGCGCCGCGCAACGCGGTCGAGCGGGTGCTGGCGGAGGTGTGCGCGTCGGTGCTCGGGGTGGAGCGGGTCGGTGTGCACGACAACTTCTTCGATCTGGGTGGCGACTCGATCCTGAGCATCCAGCTCGTCTCCCGCGCCCGCAAGGAGGGGCTGGAGCTCAGCTCCAAGGACGTCTTCGTCCGGCAGACCGTCGCCGGCCTGGCGACCGTGGCCGTTCCGGCCGGCGGCACTCGGACCCTCACGGACCAGGGTCCGGTGACGGGTGGGGTGGCGGTGACGCCGATCGTGGAGTGGTTCTTCGGTTCGCATCCGGTGGCTCCGCAGCATTTCAACATGGCGGT
>NZ_JBFAGV010000023.1:0-55753 GCF_040653855.1 Streptomyces sp. NPDC050856
CCGACCCCAAGCCCTACGTCTGGACCAAGACGGCGGACGAGATCCTCGAACGCCTCGCCTCATATCTAAACAGAATTCCTGACTCAGAAGACTAGAGCAGACCCGGATCATCGCGGCCGCCAACAAGATGGCGGGCCGCACCGTCGTGAACTCCCCGCGGAAACTGCCCCCCGGGCGCCGCGCCCGCCCGCCGTCTGCCCCGCTCCACAGCCGGAGCCCGCCAACGTCGACGACGACCAGGAGCTGGTCCTCCAGGAGCTCACCCGGGAACAGGTCCTGGACTGGCGCAACCGCGCCGCCGCCGACCACCAGCTGGTGTTCGACCACATCGACCGGTACGGCGAGCTGTCGGCGCAGCGCCTGTTCACCCGGGCGTTCGTCGCCCAGGTGCAGCGGCTGGCCGGCCTTGGGCACCTGGACCTCGGCTACACCACCTGGGGGCAGGCATGAGCGACGGCGAGACGTCCGGCGTCGACCTGGCCCGGGTCGCGCTGCGGGCTGCGATGGAGGCGGCCCGGAAAAACGGCAACGGCCAGAAGGCGAGGAAGAAGCCGCGGGCCGTCACGGCGGTGCGGCGCGACGGGCGCGAGCCGATGGGCCTCGGTGCTGCGATCGGCGCGCTGGTCACCGAGCGGGCGTGGGAGCTCCCGGCCGCCGGCGCCACGCTGCGGGAGCGGTGGGCGGCCATCGCCCCCGAGCTCGCCGGGCACGTCGCCGCCGTGTCGTACGACCCGGACTCCGGCCGGCTCACTGTGTGCCCGGAGTCATCGGCGTGGGCGACGAAGGCCCGCCTGGAGCAGGCCCGTGTCATCGCGACCGCCAACAAGGCGGCGGGCCGCACCGTCGTGAGCTCCCTGCGGATCCTGCCGCCCGGTGCCGTGCCCGTCCCCGGTCCGATGGATGCTGTCCCGGCGGACCCGGCCCCGTCCGCGCCCACCGGTCCGGCGAAGACCAGGGGGACGGCGTGCGAGGGCTACCGCCGCGCGCTCGCCGCGCTCCAGGAGGTCGCGGTGCCCCGCCGGGTAGACCCAGGCATTGCAGAAGCGGTTGAGCGGCAGAACCGTGCGATGCGCGAGCTCAGCCGCCGCGCGTTCCCCGAGCCCGACGTCGTCGTCCCGGGCGATGCGCCAACCCCGATCGAGCAGGCCCGCGTCCAGCGCCGCCGCCAGGCTGCGGCCACCGAGGCCGCCGCCCTGCGCCGAGCCCGCGCGGAACGCGCCGGGGCAGCCATTCCCGCGGTGTCACGGCAGGCATCTGGTGAAGTGGCGTGAATCGATGCCTTGATGACCCCGGAGCCCGGACCTGCGGTGCCAGCCAGGGGTCGTTTCAGCAATGCGGAGGGCTCGAGGATGGTTGGATGGCGATGCCGCTGCGGATGGGCCAGCGGGCCGGGACGGGCGGGCGAGATGGAGGCGAACCAGTGAGTGACCGGAGTTCCATTGAGTGGACCGAGGCGACCTGGAACCCGACGACCGGTGTGATCGCGTCTCGTCCGGCTGCGACAACTGCTACGCCCTGACTCTTGCTAAGCGGCTCAAGGCAATGGGGGCGGCGAAGTACCAGAACGACGGCGACCCCAAAACTTCCGGGCCCGGGTTTGACCTCACCATCCACCCCGATGCCCTCTGGGGGTCACGTACGGGTGGAAGAGTCCGCGGACCGTGTTCGTGAACTCCATGTCGGACCTCTTCCACGCCCGCGTCCCGCTCGACTTCGTACGCCGTGTCTTCGCTGTCATGGCCGAAACCCCGCAGTACACCTACCAGGTGCTCACCAAGCGCGCCCGCCGACTGCGCCAGGTCGCCGATCGGCTCGACTGGCCGCCCAACGTGTGGATGGGCGTCTCCGTGGAGACGGCGAGGGAACTTCCGCGCGTGGACGATCTGAGGCAGGTGCCGGCCACCGTACGGTTCCTGTCCTGCGAGCCGCTGCTCGGTCCGCTCGACGGGATGAGCCTGGACGGCATCCACTGGGTGATCGCTGGCGACGAATCCGGACCGAAACCGTGATCACCCCGAGAGCGAGGTGAACGTTTGCTCGGAGGAGACGCGGTGCACCGGCGATAGGTATCTCCGGTAAGCGACAGGCAAGGGTGCGTCCCGTGGGAAGTGGTCCGGTAACCGGTGCGTATTCCGTTGTCGTGCGGCAAAACGGCTCAGCTGCGGTCCTTGACGGTCAGGAGGTCGGTTCCCATCAGCTCCAGGTCCACCGCCTGCTCAGCCTTGATCCGCCCGTGATCAGAATTCACGCGGTGGATCGAGGTTCAGATGTCTTGTGGCGCTGCCGGGCAGCACGCATCTCCGTAAGCGCCACGACAACGATCCCGACGTTCAACGGGAAGGCCACAGCGTTGGCCACTTCTGGTATGTCGAAGGCGCGAAGCGCGCTCGCGATGTTGGAGGCGAAGAAGAGGGCGAGCGGGAGGTACCGTCGCCACCAGGGGAGATCCTTGATCCGAGCTACGGTGACGGAACACCACAAGGTGAGGGCAAAGACGGCGATACCGATGGCGGCGACGGCAAACAGCATGGGGAGGGACTTTCGCTTTAGGCGGTCGTGGACCGCAGTCGATCGATCATAGGTGGGGTGGGTGTGCCCCAAGCTCACACGTGGGGCACACCCACCCCTTGCCGGATCAGTATTCAGGCATCAGCCGTTGGTGTAGACGATCCGGTAGCTGGACACGTAGGTCCGTGATGTCCGGGCCCAGCTCCAACCGCCGGTCCGGGTCCACTTGATACCCGACCAGGCTATCCGGTAGGTGGTCCGGTCACGGTAGGAGTACTGGTAGCGGGTCTCGTGCGTAGCCACGATCTTCTGTCGTCCCCAGCCGTACCAGGCCGCGACACGACATTTGAAGACGTACTGCTTGCGGTAGCGGTACTGGCGCTTCCACGAGGTGATCGGCAGAGGGCCCCAGTCACCGCTGACGACATCCCAGGACCAGTGGTAGTTGTAGTTCTGCCAGCTGCCATAGCTCCACGCAGTCGTACGCAGGACCGTAGTGAAGGTACGGCCGGTCCAAGCGTGCTTCGGCACCCGGCAGGTGGCGCATCCGGTCACGTCTTCGCTGTTCACCGGGTCGGCGCACGCATAGTCATACGCGTTACAGCTGCCCCCCGGCACGGGGTCGGTCGACAGGAACCGGCCGGTAGCCGGGTTGTACAGGCGCACACCCATGAGCAGAAGGTTCGTCCGCGTCTCGGAGGAGCGGTGCTGACCACCGTGCCAGCCGTAGCGGACCGTGCTGGTGTCGTCGGTGCGGTTGCCGAACTCGTCCGTGCCGAGGACCGTAGCCGACGTACCGGCCGCGGTAGGCAACTGCATCACGACGTCGCCGTGCAGGTTGACCAGTTGGAGCACCGTGTCACCGGTCTTGCCGGTCGTGGCTACCAGCCCGCCGTCGAACCCGTTGACGTTGCGGGTCAGCGCCCCGGTGGCGGTGTCTTCGACGATCCAACGCGGAGAGTCCGCGTCGGAGCCGTAATGGTTCAGCTTGGACTGGGTCTGCGTCCAACTGCCGGAAGCGTTGGACTCGGTCGTCCAGCCGCGGAAGCGGAGCTGGGAGTCGAGGGTCCAGGTCTGTCGCTGGGAGCCGGCCGTCTGCTGGCGTACCAGGTCGTTGGCGTAGTACGCGAGCGTGGTGCCGGGGACCGCGGTGGTGCGTCCGAACGCGTCGTAGGCGTAGCCGGTGTCTACGAGGCGGTCGCCGCTGTCGTGGGTGTGCGTGGTCGTGGTCGCACCGTTGGTGGTGCAGTCCAGGCCCGGGGCCGCGGCCGCGGTGGAGCGCGTCTTCCGGTTGGAGTTCTTGTCGAAGGTGTAGCTGCGGGTGACGCAGACGGCGTCAACCGTGTCGTCCTGGGTCTTGGTGAGTCGTCCTGCCTTGTCGTAGCTGTAGGTCTGGTTGGCGGTCTGCCCGGCGGAGCCGGTGTAGGTGGCTCGCTGGCCGTGGACGGTGGGCAGCAGGTTCTCGGAGAAGAGGATCGCGCCGTCGCTGTCGCGGGTGTACGTGCGCTCTGTCGGCTGTCCGGTGGGGTTGGTGCTCTGACGCATGGTGAAGCCACCGGGCAGCTTCCTGCTCAGCACTTGGCCGTCGGCGTCGTAGCTGGCGGTGAAGGTGCCGGCCACCGAGTCGGTGATGGAGGACAGCAGGCCGCGCGGGTCGTTCGTGGTGTCGTACCCGTACGTGGTGCTCGAGGGCACGTTGTCGCTGACCTGGATCGGCTGGCCCTCGGCGTCGTACGTGCTGGTGGTCACACCCCCGTCGGCGTCAGTGTAGGAGATCAGGCGGCCCAGCTTGTCGTAGGACTTCCTGATCGTGCCGCCGTCGGTGGACGTGATCGTGGCCACCTTGCCACTGGCCGGGTCGTACGTCGTCGTGACCGCGGGGACGGCCGTGCCGAGACCACCGGTGACGGTCACCTTTGAGGCCCGACCGGCGGGGTCGTACTCGGTCGTCTTGACGCGGGTGCTGCCGTTGGCGGTCTCGGTCAGCTTGGCGGTCTCGCCCCAGCGGTCGTACTCGGCGAGCGTGGTGACCAGCTCGGCCGGGTTGCTACCGCCGCCGCTGACGGCCGCGGCGGGCCGGGTACGGCACACTTCGTCGGCCCACTCGGGACGTCCCCCGCACACGCCGGTTCCGTCACCGGTGTAGTACTCGGTGATCAAAGTTCCGGCGTCCGACCCTGTGGAGGCCGGCAGGCTGCGGCTGATCTGCCGCCCAGCTGCGTCGTACGTCGCCTTCTCAGTGATGGCGAGGCCGCCCGGGTCCTGGATGGTGCTGGTCGGCTGCCCGTTGCTCCAGTCGAAGACGGTCTGGGTCACCCGGGGGTCCGCGGTCAGCGTCGACCAGTTGCGCGGCTGGCCGCCTTCGGTGGACTTGGTGACCTTGTCGGACACGGTGGCGCTGCCGTCGGTGGGACGACCGCCGTCGTATTCCTTGACCGTGCGGTGCCGGACCATCAGCTGCTCGCCTGCCGCGGCCACGGTGGTCGTACCATCCTTGAGGTCCGCTTCGAGCACCACTCGGTGCAGGGGCCCCAGGGTCTCCAGCTCGCGTGAGCCGTCGGCGTTGTAGATGCCGCGGTTCGACAGGAGCTCCGCGCGCTCGGCGGCCGGCAGCGTGGCGATGCCGAGATCCGCGAGCGTGGCCTTCTCCGCCGCGGTGGTACCGAGGGCGAGGGCGCGGTTGGCCGCAGAAAGCTCACGGACGGTGTTGCCGAACTGGTCGTACTCGGTGGTGGTGACGTTCTTCGCCGGGTCGAGCGTGTTGACCTCGCGGCCAGACGCGTTGAGGTAGTGCACCATGGCACGCCGGTAATCGGCGGCCGTCAGCGCGCTGCCGTCGTTGGACGTCGGGCGTGCGTCCGTGGGAAAGATCGCGGTGGCGTCGGTGGGAGCATCGAGCTGGCCCCATGCCTTCACGTCGGCCGCACCCATGGCCTGGGGAGCGTTACCACCCATCAGGGGCACGCCATAGACCACGGTCGTCTGGGCGGTGTTGCCGTCGGTCTCGGCGGCAGAGCCCGGCTTCAGCGTGGGCCGGCTGACGTTGAGGAGCATGCCCTCACCCGTCACCGGATCGCTGCCCACCTTGCCGTAGGAGAAGGTCCACGGAAGCTGGCCGGGCGGGGTCATCTGAGTGACGCGGCCCGCCGAGTCGTACGCATAGGTGGTCTTCAACTCCGGGGAGATCCGCGGGTCCCAGGTCTCCCGGAGCCGCCCGGACTCGTCGTAGGCGTACTTGACAACGGTAGTCGAGGTCGAGGACGCCGCGCCGGGCGAGGTCGCCCAGACACGGATCTCGGAGACCTGGTCCTTGACGTCCCCGAAGACCGAGGAGGTCGCGGTGGTCGAAGGTGCGTAGACGAACTCCAGGACCCGGCATCCCTTGGTGGACGGGCTGGCCTCGCACGTGCCCACCGTCACGGCACTGGTAGCCGCGATGATCCGCTTAGGACGGGCAAGCACTTTGCCGTTCACGGTCACGGACTCGGAAACCACATCGGTGGTGGAGTTGGCGTGGCCATCCAGCAAGGAGCGGCTGACGGTCCAGGCGGTGCCGGCGGTGCCGACCCGGCTGAACGTGGTGACGGTGCCGTCAGTGTCCGACAGCGTGAGGTCACCGCTAGTGAGGCTGCCCTTGAGCGACAGGTTCTCCGCGCCCGGTTCGGGAATCCAAGCCGTCTTGGTCGCATTGGCCGTGAAGGAGATCGTGCCTCCATCGGCGGTGACGGCGTCCAGCGACGTGGCCGAGGTCTTGCGGATCTCGGAGTAGTCGGACTGCACAGCCTGAGCGGCCGTTCCCGCCACCCACTCCTTGCCGAAGATCGCAGCCCTGCCCTCCTGGCCCGCGCCCGCGGTAGGCGTACGCGAGGAGGCACTGCGTGTCACGCTCATGTCGAGCACGGAGACATCGGTGCCGGACAGCGTGTAGTCACCGGTCAGCAGGTTGACCGAACCGGGGCCGACCTCGGAGGCCGCAGCACTGTCAGCGTTGTGGTCCACTACGACAGTCAGTGGCTGCGTGGCACCGGTCGCGCTGTTCGGACCGGTGAAGTTCGCCTTGATCTGAACCGAGCCGTCGGGGTTGACGGTGTCGGTGGCGTTCCACACCAGCGGCGCGTTCTTGCCGTTCACCAGCGGCACCGGCCAGGCGGTCAGCGGAGTACCACCGGACGTCACCTGCCCGGCGGGAATCTGCACCCACGGGTCGGCCTCGGAACGCCGCCAGGAGAAGGACACTTGGTCGTACTTACCCGCGTCGGCCTCGGCGACGAGGGGCAGCCGGCGTGCGGTGCGCTCACCGTCGGCGGGTTGAACGAATCCGCCGGGTCCGGCGTGGAAGGTGTAGGAAATCGGCTCGGACCTGTTGTCGGCCTTGTCGACCTGCCGCACCTGGAGGGTGTGGGTGCCGTCCTTGGGCGGGGTGACGCTGATGGCCTTGGCGGCGGTGGAGCCGCTGGTGACGACCTTGGTCCAGGTCACGCCGTCGAGGGACCACTCGAGCCAGTTGTGGTCGGTGCCGTTCGGGGTGACGGTGAAGATTCCGGCCTGGCCCGCGCCCTTGACCCACGCGTTCGACGGGTAGTCCGTCGAGGTGATGCCGGTCGGTGCGGACGGGTTGGTGGTGTCGACCGTGAAGGTTTTCCACGCCGACCAGCCCAGGTTGTAATGGGTACCGTCGTAGGGGCTGCTGCGGAACTGGTACGTCTTGCCGTTGGTCAGCACGCCGGCCGGCACGACGACCGGGGCGGGCTGGCCCGAGGGCACGAACGCGGACCGCAGGACGGCGCCGACCTGGGTGTTGGTGGCGGTGTCGTAGATCTGGTAGGCGCCCTGGATCTTGTCACCGTCGGGATCCAGGAACGTGTCGCGCAGCGTCGGCGTCACCGTGTTGACGGTGTAGGCGCCACCGTAGGAGAAGTACGGCGGACCGGCCTCCTGCTTCGTGCCCGTGCGGGGCCGGTAGTTGTAGGTGACGACCAGCTTTGGCGGATTCGTGGCGGCGTTGGCGGAGTTGACCCGCTTCCACTGGCCTGTGATGGTCTCGTCGGAGGCGCGCAGGCCCATGTGGGACCTGGCCGCCTTGGCCGACGCCCATTCCTGCACCATCGTGGTGACGTCGGCGTTGATCCAGCCGTCCGGCTGGGTCGAGCAGGACGGGTTACCGCGGGTCTCGGAGGACGTGGCCTTCTTCGCGATCCACGACGGCTGGGCCGTCCAGCGCGACGAGGTCGACGCGGCCCCGGTGGACCAGACCTCCCATGGCTGGGTGGGGCAGGAGGTGCCGGTGTAGTTGCCGGAGTGGAAGTTCCACAGGGACAGCTTCGCGTCCATCACCAGCGCGTCGGAGATCGGCGCGGTGTTCCACGAGATGAAGGAACGTGCGGTGCGGTAGGTTCCGTCGGCGTTCTTCGTTCCGGGGTTGCCCAGGTCCAGCTCGACGTCCGTGGACCAGTCGACCGTGGTGCCCTGCTGGACATAGGTGTCGAAGACGTTCGACAGCGACGAGGTGGACGGGTCGACCGTCACCGGGTACTTCGTCGCTGGATCGGCCAGGAAGGCGGCGTCCGGGGTGAGGACCAGGTCCACGCCGTCCTTGGTCCTGACGACATTCATCCCGACCTTGACCTGGCGCGTGTGCTTGCCAGAGACAGGGTCGACCGTCGCGTCCCACATCACCGGGGCAGGCATGACCGCGGTCTTCTTCGACTTCTTGTCGATGAACAGCACACTGCCGTCGGCCTGCTGCTCGACCTTCAGCCCCTTGGCCTTCAGCGGCATCGTGTAGCTGTAGCCGTCGGTGGCCGGCTTCTGCTTCAGCTCGACGAACTGCTCGAACCCGGTACGGGTCGCCTCGACCACCACATCCGCGCCGGGTACGGCGTTGACGTATTCGGCGCGCGTGCCGTTCAGCTTCGGTTGCGGCAGTCCGCCCTTCCACTGCAGCGTGATCTGCTCATCGCCCTCGCCCAGGGTCACCAGGTCGGTGGCCTTGGACGCCTGTGCCGCCTTGAGGGAGGCAGGCGGCGTGCCGGTCTTGCCCGCGAGCTTCAGGCCGCGGGGGTGGGCCTTGGCTTCTACCTGCCCGTCGGAGAGGCTGACCAGGTCGAGATCGACGTCACGCCAGTCCCCCGTGTTCTCGTCATGGAACCGGATCGGTCCCGCCGTTAGTTCCGTGGTGAGGGAACCGTCCTTGTTCGCCCACGTGGTCGACGTCTCGGTGCGCTCCGACAGCGCCTCGACACGCTTGCCGGACAGTCGCGCAGCCACACGAGCCGAAGCGATGTCCGCCGCCTGAGTGACCGCCTGCTCCTGCCTGGGCGAAGCGCTGGCAATCTCTGGTGTGCTGGCCATCGCGGCAGTGCCGTCGATCAGGCCGAAGCCCAGGGCCAGAGTGAGACTCCCCGCTACGCAGCGCAGGCTCCCCCCGGTCCAAGACCGCCCGCGCTCCTCTGGCGCGGGTATGTGAACCCTCATGATGCCTCAGTCTTCTTGTGTCCACATGCAAACCACGTGTGTGGCGCACATGTGACGATAGCGAAGAGTAAAAAGGGCATAAGGTGATCAACGTCATGTAAGAACGAACGCTCCAGTTGCGCCCAGGCCTGTGAAGAACCTCTCCAGCCTCAACAGTTGCTTCATAAACGGAAGTGACGCATCCTGTTGATCGCAGCGGGACAAGCGCTCCGTCAAAAGGTCGGCTTGCGCCGTCCCTTACTGGTCATCGTGCGTCTCGCCGAGTACCAGCTCCCCATGTTGCGGCGCGCACTGTCGTTCTTTCCAGCAGTGCGGACTGCGCCGACCTGGTCGCTGCGTCCGGTGTCCCAGGGAGCTGCCTTCGCCCGAGACCTTGGTGTGCGCGATATGTGAAGACCAGCTGCTTGTTGCAGGCGGGCAGATCAGGTGAAGGGGCGGGGTCGCGTGAAGCGGCGACGGATCGTAGGGGGCACGGCTGCTGCCGTGGCGGTGGGGATGTCGGGTGTCCTGGTGTTCCAGGGGGCGAGCGGTGACGTCGACGGCCGCACTACCACGGAGGCGAAATCCGGGCCGGTCAAGGCCGATACGCGTACGGCCGCGTTGAGGACCAGTGGTGACCGCCGCAGCGCGTCGCTGAAGCAGGACCGCGCCAAGCCGTTCAGCATGCTGGGCATCACCTGGACGGACCCGGCCGCGACGGTCGGTGGCACGGTCGAGGTCCGCACCCGCGACGCCGCCACCGGGCAGTGGTCGCCGTGGCTGAAGCTGGAAAGCGACAGCGGCCAGGGCGAGAAAGGAGCCGCTCGCGGCGGCACCGAGCCGGCCTGGGTGGGACCGTCCGACGGGGCCGAGGCGCGGGTCAACGCGGGCGGCACGACCTCCGCCGGACTGCCCGCCGGGCTGCGGCTGGACATGATCGACCCAGGCACGGGCAGCCGGTCGGCGATGGAGCCCGCGGCGTTCGGCATCGAGGAAGGCGAACAGCCCTCGCCGTCGGACTCGGCCTCCGTGGAACCGGAGCCCAGCGCCACGGTGACGTCCGAGCCGCCGCCCGGTAACCCGTCCGTCACCGACGAGCCGAGCGCGGACCCGACGGTGAGCGAACCGGTCGGCGAGCCCACCACCTCCAGCCCCACACCTTCCGATCCGGCGTCGTCCTCCCCCGCAACGAGCCCCACGCCCACGCCTACACCCACACTGACGGCGACGGTCCCGCCCGCTCCGCCGTCGACCGTCCCCCAGCCGCCCATCACTTCCCGCGCCGGCTGGGGATCGGACGAGTCGATCAGCCCGGAGGAACCGGGCTATTTGCCCGGCGGCAAGATCAAGGCGGTCGTGGTCCACCACACCGCCGCATCCAACACCTACACCTGTGAGCAGGCCCCGGCAGTGGTCCGCGGCATCTACGCCTACCACGTCAAACAGCTCGGCTGGAAAGACATCGGTTACAACTTCCTCGTCGACAAGTGCGGCACCCTCTACGAGGGCCGCAAGGGCGGCGTGGACCAGCCCGTGCAGGGCGCACACGCCTACGGCTTCAACGCCCAGACGACCGGCGTCTCCGTGCTCGGCACCTACACCGACACCGCTCCCTCGCAGGCCGCGATGTCCTCGGTCGCCCGGATCGCCGCCTGGAAGCTCGGCCAGTACGGCGTGGACCCGGCCGGCACCACCACCCTCACCGCCGGCGACTCCGGCCGCAACTACTCCGGCAAGACCTGGACCAAGGGCGCCCAGCTGGCATTCCCCACGATCCACGGCCACCGGGACGGCTACAACACCCAGTGCCCCGGCAACACCTTCTACAACCAGCTCGGCACCATCCGCTCCTGGGCTGCCGGGCCTGTCACCGGATTGGCGATGACGTCGGTCACCGGCGCGGGCCTCGCGGGGTCGACGTACTACACCAAGGCCGCCGTCACCGTGAACTGGAAGGCAACCACACCCGCTTCGCTGATCACACGGTACGAACTCCTCGTCGACGGCCAGACCGTCGCCACCACCGCGGCCACCGCCACCTCCGCCAAGACGGCCCTCACGGCCGGCACCCACAAGGTCGCCGTACGCGCCGTCCACCAGTCCGGAAAGACCGCCACCACCACGGCGGCCACCGTGATCGCCGAGACCACCGCACCCACCTTCACCACCAAGCCCGCCCTCGCCCTGCGCACCGGGACCGTGAACACCACAGCCGTCCCCCTCACCCTGAGCTGGAAGGCCACCGACAGCGCGGCGCTGAAGGAAGTACGCCTCACCACCCCCGTGGCCCGGACGTACGGGCCGACCCTCTACAGCGCCGCCCACACCGCCAAAGCAGGCGTGTCCACCTCGTGGTCCCTGACCGCCTACGACCAGGCCGGCAACACGGGCACCGCCTCCGTCACCGGAGCCCCGGTGATCCTCCAGGAGACCGCAGCCGCCAAGACCAGTACCTGGGCGGTCAAGTCCTCCACCAGCTACCTCGGTGGCCAGTCACTCACCAGCTCCGCCACGAACGCGAGCCTCACCTGGACCTTCACGGGCAGGTCCGCCGCCTGGGTCGTCTCCCGCGCCACCACCTCCGGCCAGGCACACATCTACGTCGACGGCGTCAAGACAGCCACCGTCGACCTGAAATCCGCCACGACCAAGTACCGCGACGCGATCTGGACCAAGACCTGGGCGTCCAGCGCCAAGCACACGGTCAAGATTGTCGTAGTGGGCACCACAGGAAGGCCGGCCGTCACCACCGACGGCCTCGTCTACCTCAAGTAGCCGGTATCCGGCGGCCGTGAAGAAGGGCCACAGGATGTGAGCATCGGACAGGCCGATGACCGCATCCTGTGGCCCTCCTTCCAGGTAGGGACCCCTCCGGGATGGCTACCGCCGCGTCCTCGAACCCAGCGTGCGGTCGCGCCGCCGTCCCTGGCGGCCGGGCCGTCGCGGAGGCGGTCGTGAGGGCTCGACGGGGATTCCCCGCAAGTTCTACCGGCGGTAGAATCAGGGGTATGGGTAAGCCGACGAGCATCAAGACCAGCGAGGAAGTGCGCGACCGCCTGCGTATCCTTGCCGACGAGCGCGGCACCACCATCACTGAGCTGTTGGAAGAGCTCGCTTCCCGCGAGCTCACGGAATCCGAGCGTGAGCAGCGTGCTGTCGAAGCGGCCCGTGAGCTCGGCATCGAGTACAGCGAGCAGGTCCAGCAGGTCGGGCAGGATGCCTGGGCGAAGATCCGCGCCCACCAGGGCGGCGCCGCCGCATGAACCTGACGGCCGTCCTGGACCACACTGCTCTGGCCGCTCTGTATCGTGCGGAACCCTTCTTCACCGGCCTCTACGTCGAAGCCTCACGTGGCACCGGCCGCGTCCTGATCCCGTCGCTCTCCATCGTCGCTGCCGAGCGGCAGGACGCAGGCGCGGGCAAGCACGCGGCATCGCTGCGGTTCGCGGAGAACGTTCCGTTCACCGCCGCGCACGCGGTGGATGCGATGGACTGGAGATATACGGACTGGCCGGTGGCTCACGCGGCTGCCATTGCCTGGCAGGCACTAAAGGCAGGGGAGCCGCTCACGGTCCTGTCGCTGGAACCCGAGCTGTATACGGGCACCGGCATCACTCCGCTGAACCCCACCTGACCGCGCCCAGGACGATGGGGCAGACCACGTTCAGGAACGAGCACGAGCGTGGCTGTCTGCCCGGGGGTTTTCACCATGTGCGAGTGCAGCTCCTGGTCACCGGCCTTAATGCCGCCCGCGCTGGTCACCGAGGCGATGCCGAAAGGGTGCGCGCACAGATCCGGAGACCTGCCCAGTTGCTCGAGGACATAGCTTTCCAGCAACGCCTGCGTCGGCGAGGCCGCAGGGGCCTGGTGGCTGGTTCGAAGGCCGGCGCGGCGGGACCGCTGCACTCGGCCCAGTAGCAGATCATCTTGCGGGACTTCCGGGCCGGGGTCTTCCCGCGCTGATCGGGGTGCCGGTGCCCGGCGGGGCGGCGTCGGCTTCACGGGCGCGGCCCCGCCGGGCGTATCCAGCGTGGCACACCGGCTGCTTCTCGCTACGGTCTGGCCTGCCGTTGCACTGGCGGTGCGGGCGGTCAGCCGCCGTTCAGGCCCCAGCCGAAGTCCCGGGACAGACCCCAGCCTGGCTTTCCGGCGGCTCCCCAGCCGACATCGGCGCATCCCCATCTGCTGTCGCGATGCATGCGCATCTCCTTTCCTGTACACGGCGCCGTCCGGGCGCGGTACGGCCGACCGTACTCGCAGGTGTGCGCCCCGGGAACGGGTTTCCAGCCGTCTTGGCCGACCCGTGCGACGCGGTGCCCAGCCGGACCCGGCGAATTGCGCGCCGGCCGGAGCGGGTAGGTGGCCCGTTTACGCCGGTCAGACCCGACAACCCGGGTTTCGGGTGCCGGGTTTGACCTTGGTGTGGCAGGCCGCGCGGCTCTACCAGCACACGCGGCGCCTGGCTCAGCAGCAGCGTGGCCTCGGCGTTGACGACGCCCTGACGGTTGGCGGCGACATCCAGTCGTCCGTGGGGTGAAGGCCGGTCGGTGGGGAGGTCGGGGGCGGCTGGTGACCATCAATGTGGCCGTGCTGCTCCCAGTCATCGTCCTCTGGCGGCTGCGGCGGCGTACGGAGGCCCGCAGCCGCTTCGACAAGAAGCTGACCGTCGTCATCGTCCTGGCGCTGGGAGTCCTGACCGCCCCACTCCGGCCGGTCAGGGGATCTTGAACATCCTGGGGCAGCTTGCGAGCGGCGTCACCGCCAGGCCGCGGTGATCGAGGCCGCCGCGCTGCGCAGGGCCCGTCCAGAGAAGGTCGGCGGCCAGCGGATCGAGCCGCGTCGCCTGGAGCAGACGGCGTGAGCGGCGGGTCAGCGCTGGTCTGGGACTGCTCGGTGTCCTCGCCGGTCTGAGGCACGGCTTGGTCGTCGTCGGGGGACCAGAGCGCGCGGGCCAGGAACGGCGGCAATGAGCAGAGCGAGGCGGGCTTCGTCCGGGTAACCGCCTGACTCTCGGCCTCGCCAAACAGTGCGCCGTGACCGGGGCGGACGAAGACCCGCAAAGTTTGAGTCAATCGGTTCTCTGTCCCGGTTTCACCGCCTCCGCTGTGCCTAAGCTCTGGTCCAAGCACAGACCACACGCAGGCTCAACCGTTGGGCTGCGCCTGCCTGATTGCTGGGGGAAAGTCCGTGCAATTGAGTCGTAAGACCGCTGTCCTGGGCGCTGTTGCCGCCTGCGTGACGGCAATGATGCTGCCGGCAACGGCAACGGCAACGGGGCCGGGGGAGCGTACCGCTGGTGCCGATGCGCCTGCCGATGTCCAGATCTACTCCAATGACGAGTATGTAGCGAAGTTCGGCGTTCAGCGCGCCATCGCGGAGGGAGTGCCACTCCCCGCCAACACGGGAACCCTCGCGCCTCCGCCGGATCCGTCTATTCCCTGGTACCGGATCAACTGGTCCGCGCTGGACTGGGACTACAACGACATCCCCACGCGCCAGGGAAACAATGACTTCGGGGCCAAGCATGCGGCGAGCAAGCACAACATGCGTGGGAAGAAGGCCATCAACGCCCCGTACAACGGTGTGGCCGACCGTGTGCGCGGGTCCCGCGCTGAGTACGACGGCGTCGTCACCAGTGGTGGCAGCGTTCGCATGACGATCACCAGTGTCGCTGAGCGCGGTGAGAGGGGGCCGGGAGGGGTGAACACTCCCGACGGTCGGCCCATCGGCACCGTGACCGCCTTCTGCCGGGGCCAAACGCTGTGCCCCGACTGGATCAACTCGCTTTGATCCGCACATGACGGTCAGCAGACGCGGGTAGGGGATTCTGGAGACATGGACGATTTCTCGACCCGCGTCTTGCTGACGCTGCGCCGTTTCATCGGCGTTCCCCTTCCGGGAACGGATTACTACATTCATGCCGCCTTCCCACTGGGTAGCTGCTATCGAGTGCGTGTGGAGAACTCAGCGGACGGTTCGCTCGACATTGACTTGCCGAAGCGCTTGTCGGACGGTGAGCAGGTTGGGACTTGGTGGTGCGTAGGCGTTCTGCGCCGGGTCGTCCGAATGGCGTATGACGGCGACCTCGGGTATGCCTCCGAGGGTGACGGCGACGGACGGCGGGTGATCGATGTCTCAACGCTGGTCTCGGCGGGAGATCTGCCCAGGGACGCTGACGTCACAGCACAGGACACGCTGGACTACGTGATCTCCGACCTCGCCGGGGATCCTCTCTGGCATGATGCCGCTGCGTCCGCAGCCCCGGACCTGTACCAGCTCGTTGGATTTGACCTGCGTACCCCCACTGTCGTGCGTGTTTATCTGTCGAATGACAATCGCACGATTGGCGTGGACCTCGCGCTGTACGACTCCGAGACCGGCCTGCCTCGCAATGTGGGTTGGTGGGCGTCGGCCAAGCTCATCGCCATTTTGAACCCGGACGATCACGAGACTCTTGCCGTACACCGTGTGCAGGTGGCCGTAGACCCCGTATGTGACGCGATTTACGACCTATCCAGGTGGGCATAATTGCCTGCTTCAACCTAGCGGTGCGGCGACCTGTGCAACCACTACGCTGCGTGACGCTATTCGGCCGGCACCGCCCGGCCCCACGCCGCTCAGCTCCTGTTGACCGTGCGCTCAGCTGCGGCGCGTTGCCGCGCCCCGCGAGCCGGTCGACCCTGCCCGCGTCGTCCGGCGCCGGGCGAAGGGCATGGACGCCGCCGCCATCGCGGCGGCCCTCGAAGACGCGCGGTTCGACACGCGGCAGGCTTCCCGGCACGAGGACCTGGCCGACGACGTCCGCGGCCCGGCGGAGCTCGCGGAGTGGGAGCGCCTGCACCAGCTGCTCGCCGACGCGGCCCCGGGCACCGTCTATGACCCGGACACCGACAACGTCGTCCAGGCCGAGTTCGCCGCCGACGCCGCCGCTGCCCGGCAAGCCGAGCTGCGCGAAGCCGCCCGGATCGAGGCCCACGCCGACGAGCTCCAGGCGCTGCGCGAGCTCGGCACCCTGGAACAGACCGAACCTCGCGAGGGCGACGAAGCCGTACGCGAGGAGCTCACCCGCCGCGCCGGCGGCTAAGTCCAGGCCGACGTCGACGCCTGGCTCGCCCACGCCCTGGCCGCACACCTCGGGCACTACCGCGACCCGGCCGCCCGCCAGACCGCCGCCGACCTCCTGCCGCCACCAGTCCTCGCGCACGCCGCCCTGCTCGCAGAACTCGCCCGGCTGGTCGCCGGCTCCGGCATCGACGAGCTGGCGTTCGCGGCACGGCTCCCCACCAGCGAGCCCGAAGCCGCGGGAGACCTCGCCGCGCTCCCCACCCGCGCCCGCTCCTAGCGCAGTAATCGCACGGTCTGCTCCGGCGTAAGTTCTGAGCTGCTGTCGCTCCGGGCCAGTGATGTCAGTGGCGTCTGCGATCGTGCCGGTGTGCACACTGCATCTGCTCTTCAACCAGGCATGCTGTGGCTGACGCCGATCATGCTCTTAGCCTCAGCAACGACTGGGTGGGTACTGGCCAGACGGCGCTACCGACGCCGACCGACCGCTTCCCCTCAGTGTCAGCGCTCCTGCTGCTCCCCGGCTCGCGTCGATGGCCTCGACCACCGCGAGTTCGAATACCTGATCCGCGACCTCATAATCCGTGACGGCGCGGACAAGGTAAGGAGAGTCGGGGGAGCAGGCGACAACGGCGCTGACGTTGTGGCAGTGGACCCCGCCGGTAAACGCTGGATCATTCAGTGCAAGCACCGTAAGCAAGGGCTCTCAGGTGCACCCGTGGGTGTCCGCGAGTTTCAGATCCTCAACGGCACGGGGCGCCCCGTGCATAAGGGGCATGTCATCGTCATGGTGACCAACGGGGCGGTCACGGGCAGGGCACGCAACTTCGCCCAAGATCAGAACCTTCACGTCATTGACCGCTTTGTGTTGGAAGACTGGATCGAGACGGACCGTCCTGTGTGGGAACTTCTAGGCATCGAACCCCGTCCCTGTGTAAACAGCGCAGTACCCGCTCCGAGGCCTGCAGAGCACGACTTTTCCGACGCCGACCCGAGCAGCGGGTCCGATGAGCAGCAGGAGCCTCTGTACACCCTCGCCGAGGCATACGAGGCGGGCTTCGTTCCTTGGAAGCCGACCACGATGCGCCAATATCTCGGTCGCTCGCAGCGGCGCGGAATCCCGCTGCCAAGGAGTGCCTGGGACGGACAGGCACATCACTACACCGAGGAGCAGTTGCGAACGTGGCTCGAGAACTGGCGAGCCAAGGCCGGGCCGAGCAGTAAGGTCCACGAACTCGAACTCCGCTCCGAATGAATCGCCCTCGGTTCACCTGAACAGAGTCCTGTGCCCTTCCGCCCGGCGATACCCTGGTGAGACACGCCAGTTCTGCCCTCTGGAGCCCTCGATGAGCGAACAGCCGGCCCCCGCCGACACCGCCCGGCAGCTGGAGCCCGCGGCCGCCGACGCGGTGCGCGCGTACGCGGCCAAGACCCGCGCCGACGCCGACCGGTTCGCCGCCGTCCTGGAGGACATCGCCACCAACGGCCTGCCCGACCCCGAGCAGTGCACCCCGTGGGAGGAGCTGCGCGAGGCCCACCTCGCCCGCCTGGCTCGGCAGCGCCCGGCCGTCGCCTGATGGCCCCGCAGCACGGCCCGCGCCGCGCCCGGATCGCGTTCTCCGACTCCGCCGCCAAGCAGCTGGAGAACCTGACCAGCGAGGCGGAGATCCACGCTCTGGACCGCGCCCTGGTCGTCGTCTCCGTCGCCCCCGACGTCGGCGAGCCGATCCCCGGCGACACCGCCGGCCCCCAGCTGCGCGAGTACGCCGACGAAGTCGAGCGCGTACGGCTTCTGTACTGGGTGACGGCGCTTCGCACCGTGGTCGTCGTCGCGTACCTCGAGGTCTGACCCGCGAAGGAGCCGCTGTGCCGTCGATCGTCCGGGAGCTCTCCGGCCGCCGCGAGCTCGGAGGGCTCCGCACGGTGGTGGAGTGCCGGTTCAAGGCCACCGTGCTCCGCGAAGGCCCGGCACAGGACTCCGGGGACGGGCGCGGCCTGGCTCGCGTTCTTGTGCCCGGTGCACACCGTGGACCTGGACGGGTGGCCTGGCGTCGCGGACTACCCGGACACTGGCACGATGCCGTGCGGCACGGTCCGCGGCTACCGCTCACCCGAAGGACGGCTCCAGTCGCACGCCGACCTGTGGCTGACACCGCTGACTGGCGTCGACCCGGCGGCGTACGGCGGCGCGTGGTCCGACGTCCTGGACCAGGCGGCACCCGGTCCTGCGGGACGGTCAGGGCGATGTCGGCTCGGCGCCGCCCGTGCCGGGCATTTCCAGGTGCCGGTGGCGGGCAGCGGTACGTCGGTCCAGTACGAGGTGATGGTGCCAAGGCCGGCCTGCGCGTCAACGGCGGCCTGGGCGGCGGCGCGGACTTCGGCTGGGTCGTCGGCGAGCTTGGCCATGTTCGGCTTCGGGCAATGAAGTGCGCTGGCATCTCCTGGGCGAGACCGGCGGCGGTCCGGCCGTAGGAGACCGCTCGCCGCTGGAGCGCCTCGAACGACATCTGGCCATCGGCCCACACGACCAGCTCGCCATCGAGGGCCAGGTGGTCGGGCAGGTGCACGGCCGCGGCCACGAAATCCGGAAACGACTCGGCGATGAGGCTGCGGCGGCGGGACTGCAGCAGCAGCCGGCCGGGTGCCGGCCACGGGGTGAAGGCGAGCGCCCGGTAGCCGCCGAGCGGCTGAAACCGCAGCTCACTGGGCAGCGCGCCCGGCGCGGGCACCGGGCCCGGTAGCCAACCTCGCTGCAGCTGCGGGGGTGAGGGCGCGTTTCGTGCAGCGGTGGGGGAGGCCTACCGCAGAGCGGTACGCCCACCCCCAGCAGCAAGGATGCACTTCCGTCACCGGTCACGACCTTCAGGTAAGCCGCGATCGGTCATTCCAGACGGGAGTCACTGTCTTCAGCGAGCAGCCGTTCGATCAGAACTTTGCGCTGGTCCTCATGCATCTTCTCCAGCACGAGGTCGGCGACCTGGTTGCCATCGTGCCAGGGCATCCGGATGACGCGACGCAAATCCATGACGCCGCTCTGCCCCGGGGCAGGCTCTGCCGACCCCGGTGACTGGGCTAGGACGTCGGAGGCCTCGGATCGCGGCGCGGGCAAGTTGTCACCCTGTGCCTGGGCTTGGTCCCTCATCCCGGGCTTATCACGGCGTGATGGAGCGACTGCTTCGCCCGGGGCGCCGTTTACTGCGGTTGGTGAGGCAGTCGGCTTGGAGAGGGGGCTATCACGGCGTGATAGGTCACCGGTGCTGAGCCCGATGGTGCCCGAGCCCTCCCGGGCCTTGGCAGACTCGTTGCCGGCGGTTTCACGGCGTGATAGCCCGTCAATACTGGGTGCGGCTCCCCCTGTAGCGGAGACGGCGGTATTGCTCGGGTCGGAGGTATCACGGCGTGATAGGTCAGCCCCCGGCTGGCGACGCTGGCGATCGCTCGCAGCGGCACGTGCGTCGGCCTGCTGGCGCTGCTCCTCGGGGGGCAGCTTGGACAAGTTGCGTACGTGCTCGATCTTGCGGCGCCCGGCGAGGAGATCTGCCTGTAGTTCCGGGCTGAGGTCGAGGATGGAGAGCTTGGAGGAGATGGTCGACTGGGCGATGCCCAGCCTCTTGGCGGCCTTGCTCTGCGAGCCGTAGAAGTCGACCAGCTTGCGCAGTGCCTGCGCTTGCTCCAAGGGGTTCATATCGTCACGGTGGACATTGGCTACGAAGGCGGCTTCCAGCAGCGATTCGTCGGTGGAGACAAGAGCGTTATCGACGCTGACGCGGATGGTGGGCACGCCGGCGAGGCGTGAGGCTTCGAGACGGCGGTGGCCGTCGATGACGATGTATCGGGCGCCCTCGTCGAGGTCGTCTGCTCGGTCGGGCCGCTCTGCGAGGTAGGCGTCGATGGTGGCCACGGTAATGGCGTTGATGACGCCGATCTCCCGGACGCTGTCTGCCAGGCCCTCAAGGTCCCGGAGTTCCTCGCGAGGGTTGTCGGGGTTCTGACTGATCAGACCGAGGGGGAGTTCGGTCGGGTCGGGCACCCCGGAGGTAGGGGCCCCTGTGGCAGCGCCGATAGCGGCACGGCGAGCACTGATGGGGCGCGCCTGAGCGAACGATGACCCGGCACCGAGGTTCTTGGCCTTGCTCACTTGCTGATCTCCCGGGCCAGGGCGCGCAGAGCGACGGACTGTTCGCAGCGAGGGGCGTAGGCCAAGAGCGGTCGCTTTGCCCGGACGGCTTCCTTCTGTTCCTTGAGATCGCCGATGACGCCGACGACTCGGGGATCCTTTATGTCCATCCAGGACTGCAGGGACGAGGTGGCGATGAAGCCGCGGCGGGCGTCGTAGTGGTTGACCACCAGGCCGAGGTAGTCGATGTCGAGAGCGAGGTCGTTGCGCATGTCCTCGATCTGCGAGGTGAGGAGTCCGTAGGCGTCGGCGCTGCTGTCTTCGGCCTGGACGACGATGAGGACACCGGAGTTGCCGGGGACTTCCTCGGGCCGGCGGCGTCCGTAGTAGCTGGCTGCGTCCATGCTGAGCCCGAGGCTGGGCGGGCAGTCGATGAGGATGACGTCGTAGTCGCCCTCGACCGCAGCGAGCGCTCGCTCGAGTGCGGCTTCACGGGCGCGGACAGAGGCGAGGCGTACGTCGAGGAGAAAGGCGTCGGCGCAGGCGGGCAGGAGGTTGAGGCGTCCTCCGAAGCGGTCCTCATCGATGGTGACGATGAGGTCCCGGAGCTCACCCTTGGCGTCGCCAGCCATGTGGTTGGTGAGGGAGTCACCGTCCATGGGCAGGGGTTCGTGCCCGAGTTGCTTGGTGAGGTGACCCTGCGGGTCGAAGTCGACGAGCAAAACGCGCTGGCCGAGGCCGGGGAGATCTTCCAGAGCGAGCGGGTCGCTCTTCGGCTCGCCTTCCTCTTCGAGGAGGGCTGCGAAGTGCTTGGAAACGCGGACGGGCACGAGGTTCGTGGGGTCCTCAGCGAGAGCCTCTCCCGCGCCGGCAGTGATGGCGGTTTTGCCGACACCGCCCTTCTGGTTGCAGACGACGATGCGCCGAACAATCGCCGGTCGCTTCACGGCGGGCGCAGGGTGGTTGTCGAGCCATACCTGGATGGACTGGGCCAGGCCCTGGATGAGGGACACGCCGCGGTTCTTGCAGTCGGCTCGGAACCCGGCCCACTGGTCGGCGGGCAGGAACGTGGCGAAGGACTCTGCCCCGGAGGTGTCGATCGGGCTGAGGTTGGATCCGAGCCCGCGCCATGCGGTAATGCCAGCGTCTACGGCTTCCTGCATGTCGATGCCGAGCTGAACGGCGCGAATCTTGAGTTCTTGGCGCAGCCAAGAAGGCAGCTTGGAGACGACCTTCTCACGGTCGCCCCTGGTGTCAGGTGACGTCATGAGGTCACTCTACTAACGGATACGGCATCCTTGGATGCAAGGCACGTTAGTTATCTAGCAGATGGCGGCGGCGGTATCACGCCGTGATAGGCAGCAAGTCAGTCGCTGCACCCGTTGAGGGGCGCTATCACGCCGTGATAGCGCGCATCGCTCGCTGGGATCGCGATCCCGTTCGCCGCACGGACAGGACCAATCGCCATGAACCGAGAGACCAGCGGCTCACCGCCCAAACTCTGATCACGCCGTGATAGCCCACAGAGCCTGGCACAGCATCAGCAGGGAAGTGGTGGCTGCCTTCCGTGTCGTGGTCCCTGGATCGACGGGGCGATCACTGCTGCACTTCAGTGCCTGACGCTGATGCTCTGGCTGTTGACCCCGGAGTCAGACCGCACGCGGCTGGACCGTGGTCTGTGCGAATCGGGACGGGTCGCAGCAATGGGTGTGGTCGAAACACTGCTGCATGCTCACCACATCACGCAGGGGGTGCGAGCACTGGTTACCGCCAGCACCAGTGAGCGCTGAGGTACTCCCTCCTGTGGTCCGGCGGCCAGAGGCCCTATGCAGGTGCTTCTCTGGTGCACCGGCCACGAGGAGCTCGACGGCTTCGCTGCCCCATGGGACTGGGCCAGCAGGTTCGGACTATTCGAGCTGATCGTGGCAGCCGTGTTTGCCGGGTCCCCTTGGCTTGGCAATGCCCGTACCGTGCCGTCCTCCGGGCGCAGACTCTGCTGACCGACGCAGACCGACGCCAGGGTGGCTCTGGGCAAGGAGGACGACTGAGGTTGCCGTGCCGGATTTTTGCATCGAGGCGAACCTGATGCACAAGAACCCGAGGACTACCCCCGCAGGCGCGGGGACGACGGTCAGCACTCGGCGGCACGTGCGGCACTCCAAGGACTACCCCCGCAGGCGCGGGGACGACGCCCCAAGATCCTCCGCTTGTGTTCCGAAAAGAGGACTACCCCCGCAGGCGCGGGGACGACGGTGGTGTGGCTGGTGATGATGCAGTCGACGTCGGACTACCCCCGCAGGCGCGGGGACGACTCAAGCTCCGGGGCTGACTCAGGCTCATCCGGCGGACTACCCCCGCAGGCGCGGGGACGACTCGCGCCGCTCGAACCGCTCGTCGCGCGGATCCGGACTACCCCCGCAGGCGCGGGGACGACATGCCGGGACGCTGCGCGAGCTCCCGGGTCAGCGGACTACCCCCGCAGGCGCGGGGACGACACTTCTTGACCTGCGCGGATGCTAGCAGTTGGGGTGGTTTTCATTGAGCAGAGTCGGGGCTGAGGCATGCGGTTCAGGGGTGTTGTCAGTGGGTGGGTCTATGGTGCGGGTCCACTGTACGGAGGAGGCTGCGCCAGTGGAGCAGATGCGGTCGATTGTCGACCTGATGCGGGCGATGGGGCTGTCGACAGAGGCCATCGCCGGGGTGTCGCGGTTATGGGGGAAGTCGGCGGCGCGTAACGGGGGGCGAACGCACCTGCTGCTCGGGCACTTGCTGGACACCGCCGCAGTGGCGGAGGTGATGTGGGATCGATACATGTCGGCTGCGTTGCGGCGTCGTCTGGAGGACGTCAGTGGCGGGCGCGGGCGGTTGTGGTTCATGTGGATCTGCGGGATTCACGACTGCGGGAAGGCGTGCCCGGCCTTTCAGGCTGTGGATGAGGAGGAAGCAGCTCCGGTCAGGGCGGCGGGGTTGACGTGGGGGCGGTTGCCGGCGGATCGGCGGCAGCGGTGGCGGCATGACGTGGCGGGTGCCGCGTTGCTGCGTCCGAGATTGGTCGCGGAGTGGGGCAGTGCGCAGAGCGCGGCGTGGGTGTGGCCGTTGGTGGCCGGCCATCATGGGGTGTTTCCGTCCGTTCAGGGGTTGAAGCCCAAGCACCGGGAGGTCCAGGGGCGCGGAGCTGGGTGGGAGGAGGCGCAGCGGGCGGTCGTGGATGTGTTCACTCGGGCCGTCGGGTTTGAAGATCTGACTAATGTGCGCCCGGTGGGGGCCTTGAACAGGGCGGAGCAGCTGGCGTTGTCCGGGCTGATCGTCATGGCGGACTGGATTGCCAGTGACAGCGAGCAGTTCGCAGGGCTCGCGGATGCGCGGGAGGTGTCTCTTGCCGGGGCTCGTCGGCGTGCTGAGGCGGCGTGGGAGCGGCTCGGTCTACGGGGTGGGTGGCGTGAGCTTGCCGTGCCGGAAAGTCTGTTTGCTCCGTTGACGGGGCGGTTGGGGGTGTCTCCAAGGGCCTCGCAGCGTGAGCTGGTGGAGCGGGCGTGGTCGATGCCCGTGCCGGGGTTGATGGTGGCCGAGGCTCCTATGGGGGAGGGCAAGACGAAGGCCGCGCTGGCGGCGGCCGAGGTGCTGGCGGCCCGGTTCGGGCTGGACGGCGTTTTCGTGGCCATGCCGACGCAGGCGACCAGTGACCCGATGTACGAGCAGGTGCTGGAGTGGGTGCGGTCGTTCGACTCGGATTTGGAAGCGCAGGTCGCGCTGTTGCACGGCAAGCGTCGCTCCAACCCGACGTGGCGGAGGATCTGGGAAGGTGAACGGGTGACCTCCGACGGGCTATGTGTCGTAGAGGACGGGTGGGTGTCCTCGGATCCGTTCGATGTCTACGGGGCGACCGAGGAGGACGCCGAATACGGCATGCCGTCCTGG
Organism: Streptomyces sp. NPDC050856; assembly: GCF_040653855.1. Taxonomy (NCBI): domain Bacteria; kingdom Bacillati; phylum Actinomycetota; class Actinomycetes; order Kitasatosporales; family Streptomycetaceae; genus Streptomyces; species Streptomyces sp. NPDC050856. Next base: position 24,059 of record NZ_JBFAGV010000023.1, read on the forward strand.
TCGTCAGCCGGCAGCCCCGGGGTGCAGGGGGAGCGGGACAGCCCGGCCCGGTGGTTCCTGGGCAACAAGCGGGGCCTCTTGACGGCGTTCGCCGTCGGCACCGTGGACCATCTCCTGCACGCGGCGACCCGTACGCGGCACGTGATGCTGCGTTTCGCGGGGCTGGTCGGCAAGGTCGTGGTGGTGGATGAGGTACATGCCGCGGACGTCTACATGCGGCAGTTCCTCCTGGAGGCGCTGCGCTGGCTCGGACAGGCCAGGGTTCCGGTGGTCCTGCTGTCGGCGACGCTTCCGCCGGCGCAGCGACAGGCTTGCGTTGACGCGTATCTGTCGGGTTCGTTGAGTGCGGCGGACGTGTCGTGCCCGGTGCCGGAGCCGGCCGGCTATCCGTGTGTCACCGTGGCCTACGCCTTGGACGGGGCGGCGGTGGCGGAGAGTTCCCAGCGTGTAGTGCCGTCCTGGCGCGCGTCGGTGCCGACGCGGATCGACTGGCTTCCTGATATCTCCACGGACGGGGCGTTGGTCGCCTCGGCAGTGCGGGAAGAGGTGGTCAAGGGTGGTGTGGCGCTGGTGGTGGTCAATCAGGTCGACCGGGCCCAAGCCATTTATCGTGCCCTGGTGGAGGGCGGGTTCGATGGGCGGGTGCGGTTACTGCACGGGCGTCTTTGCTCGACTCACCGGGCGGAGCGGACCGAGGAGTGCCTGCGGCTGCTGGGACCGGAGGCCGGCGAGGGCCGGCCCGAGCGGATGGTGGTGATCGCGACACAGCTGGCTGAGCAGTCGTTCGACGTGGACGCGGACCTGCTGATCACGGACCTCGCCCCCGTCGATCTGCTGCTGCAGCGTATCGGGCGGCTCCACCGGCACAGCGGGACTCGTAGGCCGGCCGCAGTCGCCGAGCCGCGTGTCCTGGTGACCGGCGTGGCGCCCGGAGCGGGAAGGCGTCCGTGCTTCCTGCCCGCCTCGAAGAAGATCTACGGGGAGTGGGCGCTGCTGAGGGCGGCCGCCCTGGTCGCCGAAGCTGCGGGGCCGCTGGGCGCAGGAGCGCGGCAGAGCGGCGGGTGGAGCATCCCGGCCGACGTACCGGACCTGGTCGCCAGAGCCTACGGGGAGGCGGAGGTGTGCCCGCCGGAATGGGATGAGGGCGTGGCCCGGGAGGGGTGGCATGTCCAGGAGGAGAAGCGGGGGAAGAATGCGGAGGGGTTCTTGCTGACGCGTCCCCGCGAATGGGGAGCGCCGACGCTGGAGGGGCTCCACTACGCGGGCAGCCGAGCCGCGTCCGAGGAAGATCTCGACGCCGTGGTGCGTGACGGTGAGCGGTCGGTGGAAGCGGTGATCGTCCGGCGTTCGGCCGGCGGGTACCGGGCGGTCGACGGGACGTGGATCGGTGTGCACGGCGAGGTGGACGACGAGACCGTGGTCGATCGGCTTTTGGGGGGCACGGTGAGGTTGCCGGCCCGGCTCACGGAGGCAGCGGAAGCGAAGCAGGCCGGGCTCGCTCCGTTGCCGGGGTGGGCTGGTCATCCCTGGCTCCGGTATGCGCGGGCGCTGGTCCTGGAGGAGGACGGGGCGGCCGTGCTGGGTGCGGACCGGGTCTCGTACGACGACACCTTGGGGCTGGTCGTCGAACGGGGCTGAGCAGCGCGTGAAGCCGGCTGCGGAGACCCGTCGTCCCCCGCTGCGGAGACGACGGGAAGTGCTGGATGCGAAGACTTCGGCTTCGGAGGAGGGCGACTCCATGCGCCGGCGGACAGGGTACAGGATCACTACTCACCTATGGGATCTATCAGATCAAATCCATTCAATCGTGCTGTTTCGATTGTAAGAACGAGTTGCCGCATGCGAGGCTCTCGGTGAGCGGCTGAAGCGCCAAAAACCCTTACCCTAAGGCGAGTTGCCGTGTCCGCCTGTGCGCCCGAGAGGCGCGTTATGAGTCATGGAGGGGGCGCCATGGGCGCGGACGGAGACATCGTCCACGACGGCTTGCTCACCGCAGTCGATACCGACGGCTCGGTGCGCACGACCGGCCTGTTAGGCGTGTTGACCGGTGCGCACGCAGTACGGCGGCTGGAGTTGCCGGTGCCGACGATGCTGCCCGCGCTGCTGCGTCAGCTCTTGTTGCCGGTGATGTGGGACGCCCTCGGCGTGCCGCGCACACGGGGAGAGTGGGCGGAGCGGTTCGAGCGTGGCCGGTTCTCGGATGCCGAGATGACGCACCTGACGGACTACCTCGGCCCCCGCTACGGCGACCGTTTCCGGCTGTTCGATGACAAGCGCCCGTTCGCACAGGTCGCTGGTCTGGAAGCGCTCAACGGGGAGACGAAGCCGGCCGCGCAGCTCGTTCCGTCGATCGCGTCCGGCAACAACGTGCCGCTGTTCAGCTCGCTCACCGAGGGCGACGAGCTGCTGCTATCGCCCGGCCAGGCGCTGTTGTGGCTATTGCACACGCAGTGTTGGGACACAGCCGCCATCAAAACCGGGGCCGTCGACGATCCGCAGGCCAAGAACGGCAAGACGACCGGAAACCCGACGGGCCCGCTCGGGCAGCTCGGCGTGGTCGTACCGACGGGCCAGACCCTGTACGAGACGCTGATGCTGAACACGCCGATCCTGCCCGACGGACTGGAGCCGGCAGACCGGCCCCAGTGGGCGTGGGACGAGCGCCCGGCCTCGCCTGGCTGGAAGTCACCGGCCGGCCCCGAGTGGTCATCGCGCCCCGCCGGAGAACGGCTGGACCTGCTGACCTTCCAGGCCCGCCGTATCCGGCTGGTCCCGTGTCAGACGGAGCGGGGCCTGTACGTGCGTCGCGTGGTCGTCTCCGCCGGCGACCGACTCGCGCAGACTCCGGAGTACGAGCCGCACACCGCCTGGTCGCACTTCGCGAAGCCGAAGGCCGGTCAGCCACAGCGGCGCCCCCGCCGCCACGCGTCCGGCCGCTCGGCCTGGCAGGGCCTGGCCACCCTGCTCGCCTTGGCGGTACCCGTCGAGGGAGACGGCCCGTACACCTCCGTCCTCCTCCGGCAGCTCGCCGATCTGCACGCAGAGGAGGTCCTGCCCGCCGACTACCCACTCGGCGTAGAGATCTGCGGCCTGGAATACGGCAATCAGTCCGCCGTCGTCGAGAACGCCATCGGAGACACCCTGCCGCTCCCGGTGGCGTCCCTGCTCGCCGAGGACGACTGGCTGCGCGCCGCGATCCTGGAATGCGTCAGCCAGGCCGACCAGGCCGGTCGCGCTCTGGACAACCTTCACAGTGATCTGCGGCGAGCTTCCGGCGGTGAACCACTGCCGTGGGACAAGGGCCAGCACCCCTCCTCCCGGCTCCTGCACGGCCTCGACGGCACGATGCGCCGCCTGCTGGCTGGGCTGCGCACGGTCGGTGAGGACGGCCACCTGCTGGAGCGGGCCCAGCTCGCCTGGGAGCTGTCCGTGCGGGCGGTGGCCGTCCGGGAGGCCGAGACACTCCTTGCCGCCACGCCGCCACACGCCGTGGTGGGGCGTGCCGAGAAGAGCAACGGCAAGGAGATCGTGTACCGCAGTGGCAAAGCCGTCGGCCTCTTCCACAAAAAGCTCGCCGAAATCCTGACCCGGTCCCCCGAGGACAGCTCCGGTGGCGGGGAGGCGGCGGCATGAGCACCGCAACCGGCAAAGTCGGCAACGACCGGCGCACCTACTTCTGGGAAGAGGCCGTCAGCGACTGGCACGCCCACGCCCAGGAGGACCGCCCCCGCTTCTCGGAGCACATCACGCGCAAGCTGCGCGGCCTGCGCGACGGCATCAGCGGAGAGCCGGGCACCGTCCCGGCCATGCGGGACGCCCACCGGGTGCGGCTGACGGACACCGCCCGGGAATCGGACCGCCTCCCCGCCTCCTACATCGCCGAGCACGCAGCGCTCACCCTCTTCGGACGGCACCAGCAGGCAGCCGCCGAACCCGCCCACCTCCCGGGCACCGGCCTGGGCAGGGCCTGCCGGGAACTGCGCCGCGCCGACACGTTCTCGGACAGCGCTGTGGAGCGGCGGCTGATGGCCGCCGCCGGCGCCCAGGACCTCCACGAGCTCGTCCAGCACCTGTACCGGCTCGTTCTGCTGCTGGCGCAGGCGGGCATCGGCCTCGACTACACCCGACTGCTGCACGACCTCACCCGCTGGGAAGGGCCGGGCCGAGACCGGGTCCTGCGCGCCTGGGGACTGCAGTACACCGAACCGGCCGCAGCGGCCGACGGCACCGAGGCAGCCCCGTACTGGGTCCCTTACACACCAAACCAGGCGGACAACGGCGCACAGCTCGCGGCCCTGAGATCCGGCACAGGCCGTGAGGCCGGCACCGTCCCCGCGATGTGGCCGCACTACCGGACCCACATGCCCACGAACCTCCGCGACACCGGAGCCCTCACCAGGGATCTGATCGCCGAGCACACGGCGCTCACCCTCTTCGGGCGCCACCAGCAAGGCCACCGCCGGCCGATGCACATCCCCGGCAACAGCCCCGGCACCGCCGCGCGCCTGCTCCTGGTGAAGGACGGCAACGGGGGAGAGGCACTGGAACGCCGGTTCGGAACCCTTCTCACCTCGATCGACGCCGGCGAGCTGGCGATGCACCTGCGGGGTTTCATCACCCCCCTCGCCCGCGCCGGGATCGGCCTCGACTACGACCAGGTGCGCACCGCGCTGCGCACCTGGGACGACCCCAAGCGGCCGAACGCCCAAAGCCGTCTTCGCAACCGCTGGGACCGCGACTTCCACGTCGAGCCCAAGTCCAAGAACTCCTGACGACGGGGCCGGACAGGCAAAACCGGCCGGCACCACGTCTCCCTCCCCCGCTTCAGCTCCGCATCGCCCTGCGGCGATGCCCCATGTCTCCAAGGAGCCCGTTGATGCCACAGCCCACCCTGTTCGTCGAGGTCCACATCCTGCAGAGCCTGCCCCCCTCCAACGCCAACCGGGACGACTCCGGCACCCCGAAGCAGGCGCTCTACGGCGGCGCCCGCCGAGCCCGCGTCTCCTCCCAGGCATGGAAGCGGGCCACCCGCACCGAATTCGCCAAGGCCGTCGAGCCGGCCGACCGCGCGACCAGGACCAAGCGCATCGCCGCCCTGCTCGCCGAGCGGCTCGCCCGTCCGGCCGCAGAGGGAGGCACGGGGCTGGACACCACCCAGGCCGACCGCCTGGCCGCCGCCCTGCTGGAGCCCCTGGGGATCACCAAGTCGTCCAAGAAGGAGGAGCAGTCCGCCTACCTGCTCTTCTTCGGCAAGCGCCAGCTCGACGCGATCGTCAAGCTCCTCGACGGTCGTACCGCGGAACTGGCCGCCCTGCCCGACGCGGACCTCAAGGCCGAAGTCGGCAAGCTCCCCGTGGTCACCACCCTCACCACCGGCCACCCGGCGGAGGTCGCCCTGTTCGGCCGCATGGTCGCCGACCTGCCCGCCCTCAACGTGGACGCCGCCGTCCAGGTCGCCCACGCCCTGTCCACCCACGCCGTGCGCACCGAGTTCGACTACTACACCGCCGTGGACGACGAGAACACCGAAGACCACGGCGCCGGCATGATCGGCACCGTCGAGTTCAACTCCTCCACCCTCTACCGCTACGCGGTCCTCGGCGTCCACCAGCTGCGCGACAACCTCAGCTCTCCCAAGGACACACGCGAGGCGGCCGTCCGGTTCGTCGACGCCTTCACCCGCTCCATGCCCACCGGCCACCAGAACTCCTTCGCCCACCGCACCCTGCCCCACCTGGTGCTCCTCACCCTGCGCACCGACCAGCCGGTGAACCTCGTCTCCGCCTACGAGGAGCCCGTCCTCGGCGTCACCGGCCTGGCGACCGAGTCCGCCGTACGCCTGGCGGGCGAGCTGCACTCCGTCACCGCCACCTGGGGTGCCGAACCGGTCAGGACCCTGGCCGCCTACAACGTCGAGGCCGACAAGCTCACCGAGGTGCTCGGCCCGTCCGTCGCCTTCCCGACACTGCTCGACTCGCTCGGCGAACTGGTCGGGCAATGGCTGGCGAACGGCGAGATCACGAAGGCCGACGCGTGATGACCGACGACGCCGTCCTCGTCCTCAAACTGGCCGCCCCCCTGCAGTCCTGGGGCGGCCCCTCCCGCTACAACCGGCGCGAGACCCGACCCCAGCCCACCAAGTCCGGCGTCCTCGGCCTCCTCGCCGCCGCCGAAGGCCGCACCCGCGAAGCCTCGATCACCGACCTGCTCAACCTCCGGCTCGGCGTGCGCGTCGATCAGCCCGGCACGCTCCTGCGCGACTACCACACAGCCAGCGACCGCCGCGGCCTGCCGCTGCCTTCCGCCAAAGTGAACGCCAAGGGCGTACAGACGAAGACCAGCCCCGCCAAGTACACCAGCGTCACGCAGCGCTTCTACCTCCAAGACGCCGTCTTCGTCGCCGCGCTGCGCGGACCCGCACCCCTCCTGGAGCGCCTGGAACACGCCGTACGCCACCCCTTCTACCCCCTCTCCCTCGGCCGCCGCTCCTGTCCGCCCACCGGACCGGTCAGCCTCGGCCTGCAGGCCGACGCCGAACTCCCCGACGCGCTGGCGGCCGTGCCCTGGCAGGCGTCCGCCCACCGCCGCAGCCAGGTCCGGACGACGGAAGTGCGCCTGGAGGCCACGGTCGAAAACCCGGCCGGCGACCAAGTCGCCGTCGACGTCCCCAACACCTATGACCTCAAGACCGGCACCCTCTTCGGACGCCGGGACGTCCGGCACCTGTGGGTCACCGTTCCCACCGGTCGGCAAGCAGCAGAACCCGTCGACGGGAAAGCCCCTCCCGCCGACCCCGGCCATGACCCGTTCGCTCTCCTGGGCTGGTGACCCGAATGCCCTACCTGTCGAAAATCGCCCTGAACCCGCGGCGCCGCACGGCCGTCTCCCTGCTGTCCAGCCCCCACCGCCTGCACGCGGCGGTCCTCGCCGGACTCGCCGTACAGCCCGTCACCGAACGGGTCCTGTGGCGGATGGAGAACAACACCCCTCACCGTGCCGAGATCCTCACCCTGACCGAAAGCCGCCCCTCCTGGCAGCACCTCGTCGACGAAGCCGGCTGGCCCGGCGCCGACGGCGGCGCACCGCTCATCGCCGACTACACCCCCCTCCTCGAGCGCATCGCCATCGGCACGGAGTTCGGCTTCCGTCTAACCGCCAACCCCGTCCAGACCGTGTCACGCCCCACCAAGCCCAGCGAGCAGCAAGACGCCCGCCTCAAGGCCCACGCAGAACAGCCCGACGCCGCCGACCGCCGCCCCCGCGGCTTCCGCGTGGCCCACCGAACCGCAGCCCAGCAACTCAACTGGCTCCTCGCCCGGGCCGAACGCCACGGCTTCACCATCCCTGAAGCCTGCCTCGACGCGCCGGCGGCCCCAGGAATCGAAGCCGACGGCCCGCTCACCACGGGTCCCGCCGTGTCGATCGTCAGCCGCGACATCCTGCGCTTCGCCAAACAACAGGGCGGGCCGCAGGTCACCCTCTCCACGGCCACCTTCGAAGGGCGGCTGAGAGTCACCGACCCCGACGCGCTACGCGCGGCACTGCTGACAGGCATCGGGCCAGCCAAGGGATACGGGCAGGGACTGCTCACCCTGGCCCCAGTAAAGGCGAAGGCGATGACGACACATGCCTGAGCCGTGGTGGCGGGCGGGCCCGCAGGAAGTACACCGGCTGGAGGACCGCGTCTCCAGCCTGTACGTCGAACGCTGCCACATCGACCGCGACGACAACGCCGTCGTCCTGGTCAACAAAGCACGCGTCGTCCACGTACCGGCGGCCTGGCTCGCCGTCCTCCTCATCGGCCCCGGAAGCCGCATCACCCACGCAGCCGTCACCCTGCTCGCCGACTCCGGCACCTCCCTGTGCTGGGTCGGCGAGCACGGCGTCCGCCTCTACGCCTCCGGCCACGGCGTCGCACGCGGCTCCCAGCTCCAACTGCGCCAGGCATGGCTGGTCACCCGCCCCAAGGAACGCGTCGCAGTCGCCCGCCGCATGTACGACATGCGCTTCCCCGGCGAGAAAACCTCCGGCCTCACCCTCCAGCAACTACGAGTACGGGAGGGCACACGCATCCGCCAGCTCTACGCCCAGCACTCAGAACGCACCAAAGTGCCCTGGACCAAGCGGGACTACAAACCCGGAGACGCCTTCGCAGCAGGCGACGACGTCAACCGGCTGCTGTCCGCGGCGAACTCCGCCCTGTACGGCATCTGCCACGCCGTCATCACCGGCATCGGCGCCAGCCCCGCCCTCGGCTTCGTCCACACAGGATCCGCACTGTCCTTCGTCCTGGACATCGCCGACCTCTACAAGGCGGAGTTCACCATCCCCCTGGCCTTCGACCTCGCAGCCAAAGGACTGACCTCGGAGCGCGACGCCCGCACAGCACTCCGCGACGCCGTAGTCCAGAACAAGCTGCTGCCCCGCGTCGTCACGGACGTCAAGAACCTGCTGGTCCCGGAAGGCACCGCTCTGCTGGAGGAGGACCTGGCAGGACTATGGGACGAGGAAGAAGGTGTCGTCAGCGGCGGCCGCAACTGGGGATCGGACCCCTTCGACCCCGACAGCCACCTGAACGTCATCCCCGACCCGGACGGGAGCGCCCCCTCATGAGCGCCGCGACGACGGTCGTAGTCCTCATCGCCGCCCCTCCCGGCCTCCGAGGCCACTTGACCCGCTGGTTCATCGAAGTCGCCCCGGGTGTCTTCGTCGGCAGCCCCAACACACGCATCCGCGACGGGCTGTGGAAAGTCCTGGCCGAACGCATCCACGACGGACAGGCAGTCATGATCGAACCCGCCCGAACCGAACAGGGCTGGACCGTCCGCACAGCCGGTCAAGACCGCTGGACCCCCACCGACTTCGACGGCCTCACCCTCATGTCCAGACCCAGAGGGAGCGCTGGGCAACCATGGACGACCGCGAACCAAGTAAAGAAAAACGGCATGATCACGTAACAAAAGCCCAGGTCAGCAAGGGTCGTCCCCGCACCCGCGGGGGTAGTCCCCACGCTAGGCGCGCGGACGGATCGTTCAGGGAGTCGTCCCCGCACCCGCGGGGGTAGTCCCGCGACCGCCCATGACGGATCGGACGTCTCGCCGTCGTCCCCGCACCCGCGGGGGTAGTCCCACCTGCTCGCCGTGCACGACGTCCCCGGTGGGGTCGTCCCCGCACCCGCGGGGGTAGTCCGGCATGGCCCTGGGGGGCGCCCGGCATGAGGGTGTCGTCCCCGCACCCGCGGGGGTAGTCCTCGCCTCGCTGCCGGGCACCTGCCGGCCAACCTGTCAGCTGCCCCACGGCTTGCTCCAACCTGCCCCGCCCGCTCCGCTCCTTCACCAGTCTTCACCTGCCGCGCAGCGCCGTAGGACGGCGACAGCGTGGGGCGGCCGTGGGGCAGCGCGGCGCGGCCGGACGGCAGCCTGGAGCAGGTCCGCTTCACGGACGTCCCGCACCTGGAGTTCGAGCTTTAGCAGCCGCGCCCCGAATAGCCTACGCGGGGGGTGAGGGGGCTTGTGTCACCGTGTGGTCGGCGGCCGGTCGTGGTGGTGCGGGAACCGTGCAAGGGTGACCGCCCGGAGGAGCCATTCCACTGGGCCGTACCGGTGTCGGCTCATTAGGTGCGTGCTGAGAGCCAGTTGCAGGGCGTACAGCACGAGCGCACCGAGTATGACGACGGCTGGGCTGAGTCGGTCGTACAGGGCGAGGCCGTAGCCGGTGAAGACGAGCGCCATGACCAGGGACTGGCTCAGGTAGTTCGTCAGGGCCATGCGGCCGGCGGGGGCGAAGAGCGCTGCGATGCGCGCGCCGGGGACGGTCTCCATGAGGAGGAGCGCTCCGCAGACGTATGCGGCGGTGAGGGCGGGGGCCGTCACTGTTCCCACCATCTCGCCGGGGAACGCCCATCGGGGATTGAGCGGGCCGCTGACGGCCAGGGCCATGAAGAGGCTGCCGGGTAGGCCGATGGCCGCGCCGATCACGCAGATGCGGCGGATCCGTGTTCTGTGGCTTCCCGTGTCGGCGAGCAGGCGCCGCTTTCCGCAGTGCAGGCCGGTCAGGAAGGCGGCGAAGACGAAGCCGCTCAGGAGGGTTGTGGCGAGGAGCATGTCGGGCAGCTGGTTGATGTTGGCCTGGACGACGGACGCGGCGTCACCCCGGTAGTCGGCGACCAGCCCTGCGAGGCTCGTTGCGCTTTCGGTGTCCGGTTCGGCCGCCTCGCCATCCGACATGAGCAGGGATGCCAACCCTACGAGGAGCAGGAGGGCGCTCAGGCAGCCGTACAGGATCCGGGCGGCGCGCAGGGCCACCCGTGCTGAGCAGTTGCGTACGGCTATGAGGACCAGACCCAGCACCGCGTAGGTCATGAGGATGTCGCCGATGTACAGCAGTACGGCGTGCAGGGCACCCAGGACGAACAGGCCGAGGGAACGGCGCAGCTGCCGGGGAACGGCGCTGGCGCCGTCGCGTTCGGCGGAGGCCAGTTGGAGGGTGAAGCTGTAGCCGAAGAGGAACGAGAACATCAGGTAGAACTTGCCGACCATGAGAGTCTGGATGATGCCCTCGATGGTCCGGTCGAGTGCGGAGGCGTCCGGGGCGTCAGTGGATCCCAGGCCGTACGGGCTGGCCATCATCAGGGCGTTGACCATTAGGATGCCCATCAGTGCGAAGCCGCGCAGGGCGTCGACCTCCGGTATCCGCGGAGGGCGATCCCCTCGTGTGTGCGCAGCCGTTACGGGCACTGCTTCTCCCAAGTGGTCGTGGTGTGGGGCCCCTCGTGCGGCTTGCCGTTCAGCGGCGGCCAGCGTGGTTTGAGATTCCTCGCGCGGGTCTCGGCTGAGCGGTCGGTCATCGGGGCAGGAGGCCCAAGACCAACGCCAGTGAGGCAGCAAAGGCAAGATGGGCGACGACCAGAAGCACCCACTCCATGAGGCTCGCATGCCACTGGCTGCGGACCGTAAGGAGCCATTCGCGCACCGCGGAGCCGATGGCGAGGATGAACAACGGTGCCCAGAGGATGACCCACCAGGACCAGATATCGGTGAGTCGGAGCACAGCGGACAGCACACCGAATAGTGCCGCAGTCAGAAACCATCCTGGCTTCTGTTCGTGCTTGGCGGTACGCGGGGCGGCTGAAGAGGTGTGCAATGTGGGTCCTTTCGGGTTCGCTGTGCATCAGGCCGAAAGGGGCGTGCTGCAGCCGTGGCTGCAGCACGCCCCCTCTGTTCAGTCAGAGCTCAGCTTGATCGTCACTGGAAGAGCTGCCAGATGCCGTAGAGGTTGGCACCGACGTTGGCGGCCTGCAACGGAGCCTTCCAGTACCAGGCCAGGTTGTCGTACCAGTTCTTGAAGTCGCTGAACTTCCCGCCGACGGCCTTTGCGAAGCCCGGCACCTTCTTGAGCAGCTTGACGAGTCCGTCGAACTTGCCGGCGGTGGCCGCCTCGCCGTTGGCGAGCGACTGCAGCTCGGCCCGTTCAGTCGCGCTGTACTCGATGGGGGAGTTCAGCAGGGCGGTGGCCAGTGACTGGATGGCCTGCCGCTGCTCCAGCGCGGTTACGGAGATGGCAGGGGCGACAGGGGCAGTCGTGCTCGCCTGTGCAGCAGTACCGCCGAGACCCAGAGCAAGTGCCGAGAGTACTGCGACGCCCCCGATGCGTACCGTGTTGCGGTTCACGTATTCTTCCTTTGTGTGATGCACAAAGGGGTGCGGAACCAGGTGCCTGTTTGTGGAGCCGTCGGCTTGGACACTTTCGGCCCCGAACCGCGCCTGGCTCCGCCCCCCGTGCGAATGGACTTGTGAACGCTCCGTGTTGACGGGTCAGGTCAACCGGTTGCGTGTCCCGAGAACGTAACGCACCGAAACGATCTCACCATAGGATTTAGCGCCGTGACTGAAGTCACAGGATAATTTTCGGTCATGCCCCTCATCTGGGAGAACTTCTCCATCTGCCCGGAAGAGTGGCCGCCAGCAGCGACTTCCTCCGGCGGACAGAACGACGGCAGGTCACCTGACGTTCGACAGACGGCTTGAAACACCGGTGCGGGCTCCTGCTCGGACCAGAGGGCATGGGGCTCAGCGACGTCGAGCGCCGCCGGGCCGATGCTCTCGCCAAACTGGGATATGTGGCGCCGGCCTTCGACCTTCACGGCGGGCGCTATGTGGGCGACCCCGAGGAGATGCTGGCCCGTTGCCTGCCGTTGCTCGCTGATCCCGACCGGATGCGGGGCATCGGCCATGCGGCGCTCGACGTGTTGCGCACCGAACCGCGGACCGATCCCGACCGGATCGCCGCCGTCGGTTACGGCACCGGGGGCGCCGTCGGGCTGGAACTCGGGCGCGGCGGTGTCAGCCTGCGCGCGATCGGGACAGTTAACGCAACCACCACGGCCGACCGGGTGAGGCGGCGCGCATCCGCTGCCCGGTGTGGGCCGGGGTCGGGTTTGAGGACCCGATCATGCCGCCCGCGCAACGGAACGCGTCACCGCTGAGATGCAGGCGGCGGGCGTCGACTGGCGCCTCGCGGTCTACGGCGGCGCCTTGCACGCCTTCCACCACCCGCCGGTCGACCAGACCGTGCTCCCGGGCGTCGGCCACCACCCACGGCACGCGCAGCGAGCCTGGCGCGACGTCGTCGGCCTGCTGGCCGAGTGCCTGCCCGTGACGGAGGGTCTGGGGCATGTCCCAGGTAAGCATGCTGGCGCCGGGCACTGACAGCCCCCTCCCCTCAAGTCCGCACAGCAGACCCGCACCCGGGCGGATGCTCGATCGCGAAAATGCGTTCGCAACTGCCGCAGTAAATGCCGGATGTACTGCGGCAGTGCCGGAAGGGCGGAGCGGGCGTGACGATCGAACGGGTGACCGAACTCGGAGGCGGGGGCGCGTTGCGCTTGCCGCGCGTCCGCGTCGTGCCCATGTCCGCCCCTCCCACGTCGTACACCGCAGCGGTCGAGCGCTACCTCACCGGCGCGGACATCGCGAAATCCTCCGCGCGGATCTTCCGGATCTCGCTGACGACCTGGGGGGTGGATGCTCGCCGGCGAACCGGCGCCGACCGGACCCGCCCGCCGGGGCGCGAAGCCGCCCGTCTTCCCCGTCGCCGCGATCGACGACCCGGCGCTGCCGGAGATGCTGGCCGAGCTGGCGGCGGCGCGGGGCTGACGAGATGGACGCCGACACTGTCAACCGGCAGCTGTCCATCGCTCGCCGCACTGAGGAGATCTTCGAGGAGAACACCCGGCTGCTGGCCAACCCCTCGCCCCTACCCGACGACATCGAGGACCTGGGCGGCTGGACGCTTCACCGGCATCGTCACAGTGCCCTGACGCACGACGCGGAGGACGGCACCTCTTCCCCGATGTTGCTGGCCCGCTCCCGCCACGCATCGTTCCGATCCCTGGAGCGGTACGCCCGGCCCGGCGTCGACTCGGTCGCCCGGCACGTCGCCGAACGCGACCCCGCTGCACGCCGCCGCACGTGAGCCGAGCAGATCAGTGCTTCAAGAGCATCCCGTTGCCCCTTTGGCGCGCATCTCGCTCACACCCCCCTGGAGCGCGTCCACGACCGACTGCGCCGCCTGGAGCGGGAGCGGCCCGCGCCGGTCCGTCGGCGGTCCTCGACCATATCCGACATCGAGGTGACACCCCCCCACCGGTGATGTGAGACCCGCAGGTCAGCAGCTTGACGGTATGGGCGCCCGGATAGGCCCGACGGCCAGGATCAGGCGGCGAAGGCGAAGTAGGTCCCCGTCGTCAGACCGGAGAAGGTGATCAGCTGCCGGGGCTTGAGGCAGCTGAACGCGGCGTGCATCGCGATGCCGGCGGCGACGGCGTACGGCATCGTCTGCGGGATGAGAAGCGCGACCGGCAGCGCGATCTCCGCCGCTATAACGGTGGCGGCGATCAGGCGCCACAGCCGGATGTCGCGGTCGGTGAGGTTGCCCAGGTGGCGGCGGACGATGGCGGGGACGGCGTACTGGCCGCGGCGGTGCGGGAGGTGCTCTTTGACCTGGGTGTAGGTGTGGACCCACTGGGCGAGGTAGAGGCCGCTGCGGAACTGGTCGCTGCGGATCTTCTGCCAGGCGCTGTTCCAGTAGATATCCGTGGTGAGCAGCACGAGGAGGCACAGGGACCACGTGTTCGCGGCGCTCGGGGCGTGCTCGATGCTCAGCCCGTGGCCGAGGTCGCTGGCGACGAGGAGGCAGGCGCCGGTCAGCAGGATGTAGCGCACGGCGCTGGGGCTCTTGAGGTAGAGCAGTTCCGTGGCGGCGCCGGCCAGGACCACCAGCAGGGTGAGGCGGGGGGCGACGCCGAGCGCCAGGGCGAGTGCGGCGGTCGTGCGGATGAGCAGCGCGGGCCGGTACACGGCTGCGAGGAGCCGGGCCCGGCGGGGGCCGAAGCGCTGCTCGGCGAGGAAGAGGCTGAGGGAGCCGCGGGCGAGGCGGCCCCAGCTGCCCTGGCCGAGGGCGAGCGCGAACCGGATGGTGAGCACGGTGCCGAAGACGATCCGGAACAGTTGGAGCCGGCCCGGGTCGGTGGGGCGGGCGAAGCCGGAGGCGAGCGCGTCAAAGAACCACACGGCTGGCCACCACCTTCACGGGCTGCTCGCCGCGGGCGGACAGAACGCGGCCGGTGCCGTCGATCCGGTCGTACCGGCCGCTCGCGGTGAGGTGGTCGAGGTCGCTTGGAGCTGGGGCGGTCCGAGGATGAAGGAGCCGGGCGAGAGGTGGTCGTAGACGTTGACCGGCTCGGCGTGGCCGTCCTTCGTGCCGGTGAGGTGGACGATGGTGAAGGTGCCGCGGCGCGGACATCAGCCCCAGCAGGGGCCAGTCGCAGGAGCTGGAGGCGGCGACCTCGGCCGGGTAGTCCTCGCCCATCGCCTGGGCGTACAGGCTGGCGACCAGATTGCTGCGGGCACGGGCGGCGTGGAAGGCGTCGTACTGAGCCGAGCGTTCCTGCGCGGATGCGGACGGCGCCGGGGGCGGGCTGGTGGTTGTGGGGTTCATCGGGGCATTGACCTTCTGATCCGGGAACGGGTGCCGGGGCAGACGACCTGCACGGCGTGGACGGGACAGCCGGGGGCGGACAGGTCCAGCGCCACTGGCTCGTGGGTGGTGACGTGTTGGAGGCGGCGGGCGATGTCCTGGGCCTGGTAGGCGAAGCCGCCAGCGGCCGGGGTGAAGCGCGCCGTCGCCTCCGGCCACGGCGCGAGTCCTGCGGTCTGGGCGGGGCGGAAGAGCGAGGTGTCGAAGCTGCCGGGGTCGGCGAGGATGTCGTCGCGGGTTCCGGCGATGGTGGCGAGCCGGGACTGCGCGGCCTCGGTGACCGCCCGCGTCAGCGCGATCCCCGGGTCGCTGTGGCAGCCGCCGCCCGCGAAGACGACCGGGTAGTCCTCCGACCACAGATAGGCGACGCACACCGGCAGCCCGTACGGGCCGTCCACCAGGGCGATCTCCAGCGCATGCCCGCAGCCGCCAGCCGGGCGATCACTTCCCGGCCGAGCGGGTCATCGACCGTGCGGGGGTCGATCAGCGTGCGCCGCCGTCCGCCCGCCTGCGTGTCCCGGTAAAGCACATCGCGCTCGACCACCTCGAACAGGGCGTGCACCGCCGCCTCGTCGCGGGTGTTGCCGCAGGCGAGGCCGGTACTGGTCGCCCGCCACACGTCCGGGGTCCACGGAGGGCGCTGGCCGCAGCGGCGGACCAGGTCAACCGGCAGCAGCGCCTTCGCCCCGCTCACCAGGCCGGCGCCGTGCGTCCACTCGCACACCACCCTGGCGAGGGAGTCCTCGGGGTAAGGGGCAGTGGTCGGCAGCGCGGTCATGGGGCAGTCGGGGGCGACCTCATCGGCCGGACCCACTGCGGCGACGGACAGCGGCTGCTCGACGTGCCACAGCTCGATCGCCTCCATCACCGCCGACAGCTTCGCCAACAGCGCGGTGGCGCCCTTGCCCTACGACGCGGACAAGGTCTTCGACCCGGGCCGGATGGCCGTCCACACCGGTAGCCCGATCACGTCCAGGCCCGTCAGGTCCGCGACCCGGGTGATGCCAAACTCCTCAAGGCGGCCGGCCACCGCCTCCCACGTCTCCTCAGGCGTCCGGGCCCGTACGGTGCCCTGCAGCGCCACCAACTCGTCAACGCCCACCACGGGTCGTCTCCATCCTCTTCGTCTCCTCCCAGAATCCGGGCACGAACCGCTTGGCCGCCTCCACCGCGCTCGCCGCCCGGCCCAGCCCCCGCGCGGACGCCTCCGCGTCGAACTCCCCCTCGTCGCACCGCCACACCCCGAGCAGGAGGTCGCGGGCCACCTCGTCGCGGACCGCCGCCGTGGAGAACCCGGGCCGGCTGCGGCGAGCCCAGGCGAGGGCATCGGAGTACCCGGCGACCGCACGCCGGTCCTCGGCGGTCTCGCCAGCCAGCAGCAGCGCCACGGTCTGCTCGTCACGCAGATCGAGCCTCGGGTGGAACACACGGTCGGCGGGCAAGCCCCCGCCGCACGCCTGGGCCAGGCGCTCGGCGAGCGGCAGCCCGGGCCCGCCGTCGGAGGGATGCCGGGAGAGATGTTCGAGGTAGGCCGCCCACCTGTCGCCGAACGCGGGGTCGAACACCTGCTGGTAGACGAGGCAGTCCTCGGTGGACAGCTCCAGGCCGTCCACCCGCTCCCGCACGGCGGCGTTGGACCAGCGGTGGACGTAGGCCATTTCCCACCCCGGCGGCGGGGCGGCGACCACGCTAGTCGCCGCGGTGGTGCCGGCGAGCGCGCCCCGTACGGCGGCGAGCGCGTCGGCGCGCTTGAGGTCACCGAAGTGCCGGTCCTGCTCGCGCCGCTCGACCAGCCAGCCGGCGAATGCTGTCTCGCCCCGGCCGCCGCACACGGCCCGCACGGCGGCCCACGTGCGCTGCGGGTAGTAGACCGCGCGCAGCGCCGACAAGAGCCCGGCGGCCCGCCCAGCGTCGAGGACCACGTCCGCGACCGCGAGTTGGAGGGCGTGCCGGAGGTTGACCAGCGGCCAGGTCAGCGCGTCCCACGCGCCGTCCGGGGCCTGCCCGACCGCCACCTCGTCGTCGCCGTCGATGTCCCCGCGGACGTAGGCGGTGTAGATGTGGCCGACGCCGAGCATCCCGTACGGCGCCAGTTCAGCCGCCCGCAGCGCGCCGATGCTGGCCGCCCCGACCACCCGGATGCCCCGGCCCATCGCGGCCAGGATCTCCTTGTGCCGCAGCGCCGGCGCCTGGTGATACACGCCGTCGATGAGGACCACCGTGTCACCGCTGCGGATCGCGGTGTTGAACAGGTCACCGTGCCGCGCCGGCGGCCACACCCGCACACCCGGCGCGGCAAGCTGCGGCTCGGACCGCATCAGCGTCGGCCCGACGAACACGTGAATCACTACCGGCCTCCAGGGTGAAGGGCGAGGGGCGCCTCTTCCCCGGGCCCAGAGGCCGGGGAAGAGGCGCCCAGGTCAGGGCGCGGGCGGGGGCGAGGACTACTCCTCGTCCTCCACGTCGACGGCGACCACGACGGGCCCGGTGACCTCATCGGTCTCCTGGGCCGGCGCCTGGGCACTGATGGCGGCGATGGTGGACTTGGACTGCGCCATGGGATGGCTCCTTCTCTGCGGAAAACGGCGGTGCGGGACGGCTGCCCGCATCCGGTGGTGCCGCGGGCCCGGAGGCCCGCCTGCCCGTCCCTGGTCGGGGCGGGAATCTGATGGGGTTCAGCCCGGGGTGAGGGTGCGGTGGTCGGCGACGATCCACTCCGTGCCGCCGCCTTCGGGGCGCAGGAAGACGGCGCAGTCGGTGACGCGTCGGGTGGAGGGGTCTTCCCACTCGCCGATGAACTGCACGATGCCCCGGCGGCCGTGGCTGTCCTCGTCGACGGCCGCGCCGCCCTCGGTGAGCCAGTCGGGCAGCTGCCGGTGGGAGACGGATCGGTGTGCGGTGTTCATGAGTAACCTCCATCGGTCGGGCTCTCGCAAGGGTGAACCGTGCCGACACCGTCACGGAGGGGCATCTTGGGGGGCATCATGTGCCCATGCCGATCGGACAGCTGATCCGTCATCTGCGCTTACTCAAGCCCTGGACCCAAGTCCAGCTCGCCGAGCAGCTGGCCATGTTTGCAGGTGACCCCACCGGGGCGCCAGGCCGGGACGCGGTCAAGCGGTGGGAGAGCGGGAAGGTCATCCCCGGCAGGTACTGGATCGGGCACCTGTCTCGCGTACTGGGCGCCCCTGTCGAGCAGTTGGAGGCGGAAGCTAGGCTCGATCGCGTGAACCGCCGAGCCTTCCTGGGACTGTCCGCCCTGGCCGTCACGCACGGCGCGCTCGCCACCGAGATGGCGGCCAGCATCGCCGGGAGCGACCCGGTCCCTCTGGCTCGCGTCCAGACCACGCACGGCGCGGACATCGTCACCGCGTCCATGGCGGACAAGGCGTCCACCGTGCACCTGCGCCGGTGGATGCTGGACGGCGATGTACCGATTTTGCGGGTCAACGCCGCGGGCATCCTCGCCAAGCTGCCCGGTCAGGGCCAGGCCGACCAGGTCGCCCGCGTCCTGGCACACGACGAGGAGGTCCGCCACCTCTACATGACGGCCGTGACCTCCCGCGTGTGCGCCGTGGACTGGACGACGGCCGGCCGGATCGTCTCCCAGCCCGCCTCGTACGGCCACCGCGCGGACTTCCTCGCCACCCGCTTCGCGAGGGAGGCGCTCACCCCCCGGGACTCTGGCGCACGCTGGTGCTCCTCGGTCATGCTGCGGGAGCTGAGCCCCATGATCGGACGGAGTCCCGCATGATCGTCTTTGAAGTCCCCGCCGGCGAGCTCGTCGACGAGCTGAACCGCCAGGCCGCCGAGGCCGGTATCACCGACGCGGCGATCGTCTCCCTGATCGGGGCCGCCGACTCCTTCACCGTCTCGACCATGCCCGAAAGCGACGCGCTCAAGGACAACATCACCAAGTACGACCTGCCCGGCGAGATGACCGGCACCGGCGAGATCCGCAACGGCTTCGCCCACATCCACGTCGTCATGGGCGTCGAAGGCGACCGCGCCATCGCCGGACACCTCCACGAAGCGCACATCGGCACCCACTTCGCCCGCGCCTACGTCCTCCCCGTCAGCTGACCAACGCACCTACAGGGCGCGTACGGCCCGTGAGACAGCCCGTACGCGCCGTGCCCGGGCGGGGAGGAAGCCCCCGCCGGGATCCCGGTGCGTTCACCGCACCCACTCGTACTCGTCGTCTTCCCCGCCGGCGTCGCGGTCGTCGTCGCTGAGCAGGTCGTTCACCTCGTCCTCGGTGAGGAGGTCGCGGTCATCGTCCATGCCGTTCAGGATGTTCCGGCCGACGGCTGGGCGTCGCACACGCCCCGTACGGCCTCGCGCAGGTCGAGGACCATCACGCCGCCGGTGTTGTCGATGTCCCCTTCTCCAAAGCGGACCCACAGCGGGAACGCGCCGGCATCGCGGGCGAAGGCGAGTTTCTGCGCAGACGCGGGGTTGGGGCGAGAGGCGAGCTCGATGACGAGGTCCGGCAGCAGCGGCGTGCAGATCACCACGTCCGCTCGCCCGTAGCGGCCCTTGCCGTCGGGGGCCACGGGCAGCCGTGCCCGGCGGGAAGTACCAGTAGAGCGCCCCGCGCCCGAACAGACCCCGGGCGGTGTCGCAGTTCCGCTTGTAGTCGAGCCAGCCGTCGACCCCGAGTTCCCGCAGCATCGTCAGGACGCGCCGCATATCGTCGAGGTCGCGGTAGTCGCGGGTGTAGACGCAGGCGCCGGTGAAGTCCTTCAGCACCTTCGCGCCGAAGCCGAGGTAGCCCTCGATCGTGGCGCCTCGGATACGCTCCCACAGCTCTTGGTCGATGCCCTTGGGCATCCACTTCCCGGTAACCCGGTTGCCGAACTCGTCCAGGCCCTCGTCGACGTCGTCAGGGGCACGGACCCGGTCGGTCCACCCCGGCCCCTTCGGGGGCGGGAGGCCAGCCCGGCTCGGGGGCCCGTCGGCACTCGGCGAGGGCATCACCTTTCAGTCCTCCGCCCCGTCGTCATCCTCGTTGTCCAGCCCGCGAGCGTCCGGGTCGCGCAGCGGTCGCAGGCCGCCGGCCGGGACGGGCCGGGTGAAGCTGTAGTGGCCCAGCACGTTGAGGTTCTTGCGCTTGAGCGGGGAGAGCCGGGCGATGTCCTCGTCTCGGATCTCGTGGCCCTCCGTGCGGAGCTGAGCGACGGCGGCATCGACGTAACGGGTCGTCCAGAGGACCACAGCGTTCAGGACCAGGCCGAGGGAGCCGAGCTGGTCCTCCATGCCGTCGCGGTACACCCTCACTTGTCCATCACCGTGCTGCCGGGCCCACCCCGGCCGTCGCCTCCCCGCCTGTGCCCCGCTGCTGGGCGCCTGCCGGCCAACCTGTCACCCGCCCCCACGGCTGTTCCAACCTGCCGTGCCCGCCCCGCGTCTTCACCAGAAAGTTCCACCTGCGGCACAGCGTCAGTGGGTGGGCTGACGTCGTCACTGGTCCCGATTGGCACAGGTGTCGGATGGATCATCCTTCGGGCGTATGAACGAATTGATAGCACGCCATCGACTGGATTCGTTCCGCCACCTTTAAGCATCCGGATGGAGGGTGTTTGCCCAGCGAACTTGCCCTCACGGCGCCTGTGGATCAGCTACCCCCTGATTAGCTGCTTTTCGCGGGCACCCCGCGTGGAAAATGGTCCCGAACCGGGAGCTTCTTTCACTTGAGCAAGTTTGCTTTTTTCCCATATGCACGAGCCGTAGCGGACGGAAGTGATCATTCCTCTTAAGGTGCAGTGTCGTCCTCCGCCCACCCATCTGCAGACCACCCCACCACCTGCGCTTTCCCTGTCCTGCGCCACCACGAGCAGGACGTCCGATCACCTACGGACAATAAAGGCACCCCGATCGATCATCGGTGAGCGTCAGGTGATTCGAAACCTAGGAAGTCGGCCTTCTTGCATGAGGGGGCCGAATTGCATGGGGGGAAACCCTGCAATCGTGGAGCGAACAGCTCACATCTGAAGATATTGTGGGTGGCCCATCACGGCCCGCTTCCTGCGGGCTGTCATG
This sequence comes from Streptomyces sp. NPDC050856, assembly GCF_040653855.1. NCBI lineage: Bacteria > Bacillati > Actinomycetota > Actinomycetes > Kitasatosporales > Streptomycetaceae > Streptomyces > Streptomyces sp. NPDC050856. The sequence goes on from NZ_JBFAGV010000023.1 coordinate 45,137, forward strand.
GGAATGGCCCCGGGGTGCGACCCGGGGCCACCTGTCACATCTACAACCCCAGAAAGGAATGCACGTGACCAACGGAGAGAACCGGGAGTGGACGTTTACTCCCCCGGTGCTTCCTCCCGGCATTATCCCTGCCCGGAGTGATGGTGAAACCCGAAACGCCGCGCTGTTCGACCTGTGTCTGTGCGCGAGCCTGCTGATCGTCGTCCTCGTCCTGGTGACCATCATCATGGTCGCCAGAATGCGCCCCGTCGCGACGGACGCCTTCGGCCTGTGGCTGCTCACCGGGTTCGCGGTGGTGAGCGTGGTGGGCTGGTCCCGCCGCGGGCACCTGCGAGTCGTGCGCCTGAGCCAGAGCTGAGCCCCGGACCCTCCCCGGGTGGGCGCCGTACGCGTACGGCGCCCACCCGGGACCGCGACTGATGAAGCCCCCCGGAGCGCTGGGGTGACCCCGCCCGGGGCGGGCGAAAGGGGATCTTCGATGGCAGCGCCATCACGATGCGCCTTCTGTGGGAAGGGGATCGAACAATTGAAACGGGGCGGGCGCCCGAAGGACTACTGCAACGCAACATGCCGGCGGCGTGCACAGCGTCAACGGGACCGTGACCGGCGAGCCTCCAGACCGACGGGGGGATCGTGGCGGGTGATCAGCCACGACTTGTCCGCGCGCGCCCGGCACCTGCACACCGCCGGCGCCGAGCTGCCCCTGCCGGAGGTGCTGGAGCTGACGGAGCAGTTGTGTCAGGACGCGGACTGCCTGGCGGCCGTGGCGGTCGACGCAGCCCGTCAGCGCGGGTGGGCCTGGCAGGAGGTGGCATCCGCGGCGGGCCTGAGCGAAGCGTCGGCCCGGGCCCGGTGGGGCGGTGTTCGCGTCGCCCGCCTGGTCGCTGGACGGGTGCCCCTGCCCTCGGCTCGGCCGGCTTACCAGGAGCCGCCCGCACCCGCGGGCGGTGAGCTCATCCTGCGCCCGGCGCGGCCCGCAACGTGTGGCGCGCCACAAGCCCTCGGCGCAGCCCTGCGCACGCTTTATGAGCGTTCGGGTGTCGGCCTGCGCCGCGTCTCTTTCATCACGGACCTGCCCGTCCCCCTCATCGCCTCCGTGCTGGAAGGGCACACGGTCGCTCCCTGGTCGGTCATCTACATGCTGTCGCACGCCCTGGGCGGCGAGCCGCAGGAACTGCGGTGGCTGTGGCAGCACGCCTGGGGCCAGCCCGCACCGGGCGACGTGGACGACAGCCCGCAACACCTGCGTGCGGCACTGCGCGGTGCCCGGCTCGCGGCCGGGTTACCGGACCTCGCCGCGAGTTGCCCGCCTGACCGGGACGTGGCCGAGGTGCAGGCAGTCTTCGACGGGCGGGCGGTGCCCGACTGGCCCGTCATCAGCGACGTCCTTACGGTGCTGGGCGCAGACCTGACGTCGTTCGAGAGCCTGTGGGCGGAGGCGCGGGCCGCGCAGCTCGCCACCCGGGAAGGGAATAGGTGATCATGTTGCGACACAGCCACCACCACGCGGTGCGCCCGGCCCGCTTCCGCCTGGAGTTCGCGGCCTTCTGCGAAGCCAACCGGGACGCCTACGTGCGCTACGCCCAGGTGCGTATCGACGACCAAGCGGAGGCGCGCCGCTGCGTCGACGCCGTCCTCGACGCCCTGGGCGCACGGTGGGTCGCGGTGCTCGGCGGCGAGCGCCCGGCCGCCTGCGCGTGGAGGGACCTGCGCACCGAGACCGCCCAGCGGACCGCCTGCGCCGCGGGCCGGGCGGGCAGGTTCCATGCCTTCCTGCGCGAGGACCAGGCCGACATGATGCTCCTGCACTATCACCTGCGACTGCCCATCGACGGCGCCGCCGGGCTCATGGGCCTGGCCGACCACGAGGCACGGGCCCTGCTACGCGGCGCCGAGCGTGACCTGCGCACCCTCCTGGGGAACTGCGGAGCCTGAGCCGAGCCCCGGCGCACACCTCTCTGCAAGGCGGGGTTGCGCGCCGGGGCACATTCGTCCGCTGTGGCGTGTAACAGCCCGCCGGTTACGTCCCATTGAGCGACTAGCCGACCGCTTGGAGTGCTCCTAGGATGTGCCCCCTACATTCATGACACCCAGCCCGCGCAGGGCTTAGGGGAGCGCGTATGGCCTACGGGGAGAAACCCCAAACTCACGTCATCGACACCAGCAAAGCCAGCGCCGCACGCATGTACGACTGGCTGCTGGGAGGGACGGAGAACTACGACGTCGACCGCGAGGCTTGCGTCGAGCTGTTGAAGATTGCTCCCAGCAGCCAGCAGCTGGCCCGCGGCAACCGGGAGTTCTTGAGGCGCGTGGTGCGCGTCCTGGCTGCAGAGAAAGGCATCACCCAGTTCCTCGACCACGGATCTGGGCTGCCGACGCAGGACAACGTGCACGAAGTCGCACAGCGGCACCGGAAGGACGCCAAGGTCGTCTACGTGGACGATGACCCCATGGTCCTCGCCCACGCCCGGACCTTCCTGGACGACAACGACAACACCAAGGTGCTCGGGTACGACATGCGGCGTACCAGCGACATCAGAGCGGCGACTGAGGGTTTCCTCGACTGGAGCGAGCCCATCGCAGCCCTGTTCGTGTCCGTCCTGCACTGCCTGCCCGACACCGACGACGAGAACGACCCGGCCAGGCTGATCCAGACCGTCGCCGGGCAGCTCTCCGCCGGCAGCTACATGGTGATCTGCCAGCTCGTCAGCGATGACCCAGTCGTACGCCGCGACGTCACCGACCTCATGGCGGCGGCGACCAACGGCAAGTGGGGCCGGGTCCGCGAAAAGCACGAAGTCCGACGGTTCTTCGACGGCTTGGACATCGAAGATCCCCCAGGGCTCGTCGACGTGATCGATTGGCGACCGGACTCCCCGCCGCCCCCTCTGCACCTCAGGGCGACGGACTGGGTGGAGTGGGGCGGCCTCGCCCGCATCTCGGGGTGACGCCGCAGCAGTGAAGCCGTCACGGAACAGGCTCGGCCCGCACAGCAGCCTACGCCGGCCCTTCCGTGGCGGCCAGCCGCTTCCAGTGGGCGAGAGCCCGCTCCAGTGTCGCGGTGCTCTGCTCGCGGTCGTACGCGCTGGCGCGGACGTTGTCCAGCAGCCGGCGGTACTTGTCGAGCTGAGGCTTCTGCGTGATGTAGTTCGCCCCGTCGAGGTGTTCCACGTAGGCGAGCTCCTGGCGGTCGCCGAACGTCAAATGGAACAAGGGGTAAGGAGGCATGACCGCCTCCTTGGGCACGATCCGGACGTTGACACGGTTGGTCCGTGTCGCCTTGAGAAGGAACGCCACCTGCTTCACCATCACATCCGCGGTCCCGTACGGCCGGTACAGGACCTCCTCGCTTATGTGGGCGGCCAAGGTGGGCACGCCCTTGTCGAGCATGACCTGCCGCTTCATCCGCAGGGCGACGATGCGCTCGATGTCGGACTCCGCGACACCGAGCTCCATCATCGACACCAGTGCCCGGGCGTACTCCTCGATCTGCAGCAGCCCCGGCACGACACGGGGGTCGAACACGGAGATCTTCTCGGCGGTCCCCTCGAGGCGGATCAGTCGCTTGAGGAAGTTGGGCGTCACATCGGCGAACTGCGCGTAGAGGTCGGCGTTCCCGGCCTGCGCCAGCAGCTGGTCCAGCTGACCCTGCTGCTCTCGGGAGAGCCTGTAGAACTTAGCCAGGTCGTGGACGTCTCGAGGCTTGGCCGGGCTTTCCCCCCGCTCCAAGCGGCTGACCTTCGAAGTCGAGGCCCGGATGACCCGCGCGGCATCGGCGAGGGTGTATCCGAGACGCTCGCGGTGGAACCTCAACTCATCACCGAGCAGTCGGCCGGCGGGGCGCTGCTCGTCCGACGCCTGCATGCGGATGACGTCGGCGTCCGACTCGAGGCGGGACTTGCGGGCGGCGGGCATGCGAACTCCGGGCCAGTAGGCAGAAATTGCCCCCAGAATGCCGCTTGTATGCCCGCCACCACAAATTATGGCCAAGGCTTAGCTTTCAGTTGCCTCCTAAATGGCGAGGCGATCGAACTCCGAGCCCTTCGCACCCTCCAGGAAGGCCCTCAGTTCCGCCTTGGTGAAGATCAAGGCCGGGCCCTCCGGATCCCGGGAGTTGCGCACGGCCACGCCGCCCTCGGGCAGGCCCGCCACTTCGATGCACTCCCCGGCCCCCACGCTCGCCTGCGCCTTCAGCCAGGTCACACCCCTGATCTCGCCAGCCGGCACGCCGTTGCTGATCGTCATCGCCATTCCCCTCACTCTTCTCCTCGCACGGAAAATGCGTGCACACCATTCCCATATGGGAAATACGAGTGCCGCCCATGCAAGGGTAGAGGGGAGAGCCCATGCGAACATTTCCCCGAAAGAGTGCAGTTCGATACTGCTTGTATGACCAACACTCCCGCCGTGTTGTGACGGCGGCGCCCGAGCAATCCGCCGCTACCGGTGCCCCAGGACGGCGCCCGCGTCCAGCACGGCCCACCGGGCGGGCGACCGACGCGGTCGGACAGACCGACTCAGCCGATCCCTGACACCCCGTCACGCGCGCCCCGCAGCAACCGAGGAGGCACGGTGCCTTGCCCTCCACGCCTCCTCCCGCCCCTCGTCCAGACATGACCCGCCATCAGACGCCGGGCGTCCTCACCGCTGCCGGCTCTACCTGAGGAAGGTGGCCGGGGGTAAGACGGCGGCTGTCCCGGCCAGGCACCGAAAGGCTGGCTAGCCGGGGCGGAACCATGCGGGCAGGGGGCCCGCCGGCCCGGCCGCGTTCTCACGGGTCTGGGCAGCCCGCAGCGCCCGACGGAGGTGAGGCCGCCCACCGGGCCGGGCTTCCGGACCATCCGGGTCCAGCGCTTGCCCGTGGGCGCGGCGGAGCGCCCGAGGCGTGACATAGGTGGGGGATGCTGTCCGAGACCCGCTCGGGCCGGTGGATCGACCTGGTGAAGACCGATGCCTCGCAGTGGCAGGCCAAAGACCACACCGGCCGCACCGCGGTCTTCGACCTCAACCCGGCCGGCGACCTCGCCAAGGGCACCGACACCGCGGGCAAGACGACGTCGTACGGGTACGACTCCTCTCGCCGCCTGACCAAGGTCACCACACCTGAGGGCACCGTCGCTCTCTTCACCTACGACGCGCAGAACCGCGTACGGTCCGTTCAGCGGGCGACGGAGTCGACCAGCAGCGGCCATATGGGGCCGACCTGGCGCTACGACTACTCCGGCGCCGCCCCCTCGGACGCAGGCACCACCACGGTGACCGACCCGGACGGCGACAAGACCGTCCATACCCACAACGCCGACGGCGAGATCACCAAGGTCACCGACCCGCTCGGCCACTCCCGCTCCCGCACCTACAAGAACCACTTGGTGCAGACCGCGACCGACGCCATGGGCACGGGGACCGACGGTACTGGCGGCAACGTCACCACCTATGACTGGGACGCCCGCAACAACCCCTCCTCCGCCGAATTGCCCACCGGCGCCACGGCCGCGCTCACCGGCTACCAGACCATTGCCGGCAGCGATCTACCTGGGAGCTTCACCTCTCCGGACGGACAGAAGGAGGACTACACCTACGACACCAGCGGTAACACCCAGACCGTGACCACCACCGGCACGGACGGTGGCCAGCGCTCGTACACGTACAACAAGGCCACCCCGACCTGCGGAGGGTTCGAAGGCCAGCGCTGCACGGCGAAGGACGCCAACGGCAAGGTCACGTCCTTCACCTACGACACCAAGGGCAACCTGTCCAAGGTGACCCCGCCCGCCCCGCTCGGCACCGTCACCTACACCTATGACGCGCTGGGCCGGGTGGAGACCGTCACCGACGGGCGTGGGATCAAGAGCGTCTACGTCTACGACACCCGCGACCGGGTCAAGCAGGTGTCGTCCACGAGCATGACCGTCACCTACGGCTACGACGGCGACGGCAACCTCACCAACCGGACCGACGCCTCCGGCACCACGAGCTGGTCGTTCGACAAGCTCAACCGCGAAGCCACCCGCACACTCCAGAACGGCGCCCAGACCGTACTGGCCTACACGCCCGGCGGTGATGTCGACTACTACACCGACCCCAACGGCAAGACCGACTACACCTGGGACCCGGCCGGCCGCCTCGACTTCCTGACCGACCCGGCAGGCAAGAAGACCGACTACGACTACAACAACAACGACAAGCGCACCAAAACCGTCTACCCCGGCGGCACCACCCAGACCGTCACCCTCGACGAGTCGGGCCGTCCCAAGGCCATCAAGGCCGTCTCAGGAACGACGACCCTGTTCGACCTGGCTTACACCTTCGGCTATGGCACCGGCGGAGCCACGGACGGCACGAAGATCCGCACGCGTAGCGACAACGCCACCAAGCTCACCACCAGCTACATCTACGACTCCCAGGGGCGGTTGTCGTACGCCAAGGAGGCCGATGCGGCGGGTGCTCGCAAAGCGTCGTGGCTGTACTGCTACGACAAGGCCGGCAACCTCATCCACTACGACTCCTCCGCAAGTGCCTGCTCCACCACGGTGACGTACGGCTACAACGACGCCTCCCAGCTCATCTCCGCCAACGGGTCATCGGCCGGATGGTCCTACGACAAGTCCGGCAACGAACTCGCCGCCGACCCCACCTCCGGCTACGCCCGCTCCAGCGAAACCTGGACGGACCACAGACAGCTGAAGACCATCACTACCAGCGGTACCGCCCGCGACGCGGCCCACGCCGGCACCGACAACAGCGAGCGCACCAAACTCGGCGACACCTGGTTCCACACCACCGCCCTCGGCCTGACCGGAAGCACCACCGCCGGCACCGACACCGGATTCATCCGCGAACCCGCGGGAACACTCAACTCCATGCGAACCGGGGGCAAGAGCTACTACTACCTCACCGACGCGACCGGAAACGTCCTCGGCCTCGTCGACGAAGCAGGCACACGCACCCACACCTACGCCTACAACCCCACCGGCCGCGCCCGCACCACCACCGAAACCATCCCCCAGCCCTACCGATTCGCCGGCACCTACGCCGACCCGACCGGGCTGTACAAAATGGGCGCCCGCTACTACGACCCCAACACCGGACGCTTCACCCAACCAGACCCCTCCGGCCTGGAAAAGAATGCTTACCTCTACGCCGAAGGCGACCCCGTCAACCGCATCGACCCTACCGGGCTGTTCGACTGGGGCGCCGCCATCGGCGGTGGTGTGGTCGGGGCCTTGGCACTTGCTGCAGGTACGGCTTTGGGAGGGCCTGTCGTCGGCGGTGCGCTCGGAGGCTGTGCCGGAGCGGCGGTCGGTACCGCGATCTCCGGGGGATCCGGATCCGACGCTGCGAAAGCGTGTGCCGTCGGCGGAGTGTTCGGTGCTGTCGGAGGAGCTCTCACCAAAGCCGTACCCGGGCCGTAAGGAATAGTTAGGGAAAGGGGAGCAGGGTATGCGCCAAGTCTACGGTCGAGCGCGTATAAGGCTGGCTATAGCGGCTCTTATCGGATGCGGAGCTGCCGCACCCCTGTTTATCTTCTGGCGTCAATCCGAATTCGCCCTGTGGGTGATCGCGGCAATAGCTATTATTGCCCTTCTCGCCGTCTTCCGGGGTGTCGTTGAAGTCAAGAGAGGCGTCCAGAACTAGCTGTTCCGTCGTGACGCAAGTCTCGGCTAGAGTCTGCAACGGGTGAGGGTCTTCTGGCCTGGTATGGATGCGACATCCGCACCGGCGACCAGAAGGCCCTCGTCCCGCACTGTCCTTGGCACACCACTGCCACCCCGCTTTTACACCTCGGCGCCCATCCGGTTCACGTCGACGCGATAGAGACCGGCCGAATGCAGGGTCACCGGCCACACAAGGGTGATCGTGCTGTCCACCTCTGGAGCCTGCCCGAGGATGCGCCGTTGGCGTCCATGTACGCGTTGGTGGTGCCGTCCGGTAGACCACCAGCTGGTGTTCGACCACATCAACTGGTACGGCGAGTTGTCGGCACCCTGTTCACCCGGGGCCCAGGTGCAGCGCCTGACCGACCTCGGGCATCTGGGCCTCGGCTACACCACCTGGGGGGCAGGCATGAGCAGCGGTGAGATGTCCGGTGTCGACCTCGCCCGCGAGGCCCTGCTCGCCGCTCGGGAGGCGGCGAAGAAGAACGGCAGCGCCTGGAAGGAAAAGCCGAGGCGGCGCGGCGCCATCCTCGTACGGCGCGACGGCCGCGAGGCGCTCGGGCCGCGGCGCGGCGATCGGCATGATGATGACCAAGCGTGGCACGGTCGCCCCGGCCGTAGGCGGCAGCGTCCTCGCCCAGTTCGACGCCATCCTCGCCGCGGTCGCCACCCGAACTCGCCGGTCATGCCAACCCGTGCAGTTTGACGCGGACACCGGCCGTCTGGACGTCGCCCCCGACGCTCCCGTGTACGGCACGAAGCTCCGCTTGAGCGCGCCCAAGCTGATCGCGGCGACCAACGAGCGGGTGCCCGACGCGAACGTCCGCGCCCTGCACGTCCTGCCACCCGCATCAGTGAAGGCCGGCCCCACAACCGCAGCCGCCAACCCGGACCCGCAGCCGACCCCGCCCTCTGCGCCGCTACAGCGACGGACCCGCCGGAGGGCTACCTCCGCGCCCTCGAAGCGCACCGCCAGGCTGACGACCGCGGCACGCGGATCCGGCCATCGCGAAGGCGGTGGAACGGCAGACCGCCGCGATGCGGGACCTGAGCCACCGCGCGTTCCCTGAACCCGAGGTCATCCCCGTCCCTGACGATGGGCCGGCCTCGATCGAGCAGGCCCGTGTGCAGCGCCGCCGGGAGGCTGCGGCGAGCGAGGCGGCCGCGCTGCGCCGGGCCCGTGCCGAGCGTGCCGCCCGGCAGGCCGGGACGCAGGCCGTAGTACCGCAGCCGCCTGCTTGCCGGTCGGCGGCCGGGAGTGCCCGGCGATTTTCGATCTCGGCCCTGACAGACGCGCCGGCGGAGCCGGAACCGCTCGCCGGGGCGGTGAGGAAATCGTCCGGGAGCAGGCTGAGCGGCAGCGAATCGGCAGTGCTGATCGGTGCGGACACCAGGTCCTGGAGCAGCGGGCGTACCGCGGCGTGTTCTCGGCGGGGCAGCGCTGTTCGGGTCGGGCGGGAGTGGTCGCGCCCGGATGGCATGCAGTGCTTCGGCGGCCGCGGGCTCACGGCGCCAGCTGCCATCACCAAGACGCTCGTTAAAGTACAGGTCGGCGCCGGTCCGGTCGGTGAGGGTGATTCGCTGGACGGCCGGGCTCGCTTCGGCGGCCGCGATGGTCTCGGGTGTCATCTGATAGGAGCTGTCGTGGGCAGTGGGCGGCGTCTAGCGCCCGCCTTCCAGGTAGTGGTGCAGGCTGTCCAGATGGCTGCGTTCGGCCCGTACCCCCATCCCGACGACCTCCACCTGGTGGCCGATCGCGGTGAACTCCTCGGCGGTCGACACCGTCATCTCGGGCACCCGGAACACGCCCTCGATCATGAGGCTGTAGCCGTGGGCATGGGCGTAGTCGATGCTCATCCGCACCCAGGCCCCGGCCAATAGTCGTCCCCGCACCCGCGGGGGTAGTCCCACCCTCACAGTCGCCCGATCGTGCCGCGCTCACCCTTCTGGTAGGGGCCCCGGACTCCTACTATCTGGCCTCAGGTGCTAAGTGATGAGCAGGGCTTCGATCACGGCTTCTTGGGCTGGCGGGGGACGGTCGTTTCTCGTCAGGGTGTCCGTACACCGCCGAGCGGGGCACGCTGAGTCGGGACGGCTCCGCTGGTCGGGATGATCCACAGCCGTACGGGACCGTCCGTGCCAGTGATGGCGAGGAGCCGGCCGTCCGGGGAGAACGCCAATTCGCGGCTGCCCCCGGTGGGGTAGGTGGTGACGGCTTCGTCGGCGGCCAGATCCCACAGCTTCACCGCGTTGCCGGCGTCACCGACGGTGGCAATGAGTCTGCCGTCGGGGGAGAACGCTACAGCTCGGTCGGCACCGGGCTGGTCGCTGAGGGCTGTGCGGATGGGTTCGCGGGTGGCGGGGTCCCACAGGCGCACGTCGCCGTAATTGCCGACGGCGGCGAGGAGTCTGCCGTCGGGGGAGAACGCCACATCTCGGGCGCCGTTGGTGAGGCCGGCGAGGGTGGCGACCAACTCATGAGTGGTCGGGTCCCACAGGCGCACGGCGCTGTCCGTGCCGACGGTGGCAAGGAGCCGGCCGTTGGGCGAGAAGGCCACCCCGAAACACGCCGTCACGTTACTAAAGCTGTTCCTGGTGTGACCGGCAAGGGTGGCGACCAGTTCGTGGGCAGCCGGGACCCACAGGCACACCTCACCGCCCGAACTGGCGGCGAGGAGCCGGCCGTCGGGCGAGAACGCCACCCCGCCACTGCCCGCGGTGGGTTGGCGGGTGAAGCGGGCGACCAGTTTGTGGGCAGCCGGGTCCCACAGGCGCACGGTGCCGTCGGCACCGGTGGTGGCGAGGAGCCGGCCGTCGGGCGAGAACGCCACCCCGAGACTGTCCGCGGTGTGGCCGGTGAGGGTAGCGACCAGTTTGTGGGCAGCCGGGTCCCACAGGCGCACGGTGCCGTCGGCACCGGTGGTGGCGAGGAGCCGGCCGTCGGGCGAGAACGCCACCCCGA